>JBOHFU010000179.1:0-7079 GCA_050699675.1 Pseudonocardiaceae bacterium | reverse complement strand
CATCCAGCCGCCGGGCAAGCGCCAAACTGGGAAATCGCTCACCCTTCTCGATCTTGCCGATCAAGGCGCCACTGTCATGAGTCCGCCGCCCCAGCGCAGCTTGCGACAGCCTGCGCAGCGTTCGCCAATACCGCAGCTCAGCACCGAAGAAGTGCAGCGCCGATTCCAGCGGAGTCAGCTCCCGCGGTACCTGTCCCACGACGTGTCGCCTCCCCACAACGAGTAACCCTTACACCCTGGCCCCGGCGCAGCGTGACACCACGATGACCCGGAATGTCGCATGCGGACAGCCGTCCTGTCCGCGTTCAACCCCTGGCCAGATGGGCGCTCGCAAAGCATCGTCGACGCCGAGCGACTCGTCCGGCACCCGCCCCCGCGCGGCCGATCAGGACTGGCCCGGTCAGCGAGCCCCCAGGAGCTAACCACCGTGATCAACGATCACCGGCAGCACGCCGGTCGTGACAGTCTCGCTGCCACGACTGCCCGCCGCGTCCACGAAGGCCCGCTGGGGCTCGGATCGCATGAGGAGACGGCGGATGAGCGCGCACTCGCGTCAGGTGAACCACGATGCACTGTGCGAGGCATTGCGCGGTGTTCTGCTTGTTGCGGTGGAGTCGGGACCTAGCGCTGCGGATGGCATCAACTCGATCCAGTGTCGGGCGTGTGCAGCACTATATGCCCTGCTGACGGACCATCCAGTGGATCAACGAGGCCGGTGCCGGTCGTGTCGACCGCCGGGCGCGGTTCTCAAGTTTGGTCGCCGCCGCTGCCGGGTGCACAGCAAGGCCCGCGTCTGGCTCCAGCAACCCGCGCAGTTCCTGTGTTCCCAGTTGGCCCACGAGTTGGGGCTACCCACGCAGGACAGCACGGCCCTGCGGCAGCCAGCGACCTGAGCGACACCGAACGTGCTGCCCAGAATCGAGCCCGACCTTGGCGACCCGCGCACTCAGTCACTTCAGACCCCGCCGACGATCAACAGCCACCACCTGACCTCAGCCGCTCGCGGGTGCTCACCGAAGAGGGCTTGCCATGCCGCGCCTCATCGACTCCGATGCTCAGGCACAGCGGCCTGCCGCGAGTTGGGCGGTGGGCGCACTCGGCCGGATGGGATGGCGCACGCGTTCCCGCTGCGCCGTGTTATTCATGCTGCTGCGCGACCACCCGATCGATCGGCGGGACCGCTGCCAGTCGTGCCGACACCCTGGCGCGATGGTCGGACCCCGATGGCGATGCTGCCGGATCTATATCACCGCAAGCCACTGGCTGCTGCGTCAACCCGACCAGGCACGCTGAATCCAATCCTAGGACATAGCCACGTGTTACTTCGGTAATACTGGTGATAGTCTCGGCGGATGAGTGTGAGCAGGCTGTCGATCTCGGTCCCCCCTGACGTGGAGGACACGATCCGCACCGCCGCCGAGGCCGCCGGGTTGCCGGTCTCCGTATGGCTCGCTCGGGCCGCACAGCGGGCCGCGGTGGAGCAGGCCGCCATCGCGGACGGGCTGGCTGCGGTTGCAGAGTTCGAGGCGGATGACGGCGCCCTGACCGATGCTGAACGAGCCGAAGCTCGTCAAGCGCTCATCGACGCCGGGGTTGTCCCATCGCAGCGGGCCGCTAGCTAAGTGCCAGGGATCGTCTACGACACCGGCGCGCTGCTGGCCGCCGAACGGCGGCACCGCGGCCTGTGGGCGCTGCACGAGCAGAGCCTCGCCAGCGGAGTACGCCCGATCGTCCCGGTCGTAGTCCTCGCCCAAGCGTGGCGCGGAACACCACATGCGAACCTCTCTCGGCTGCTCCGGGGCTGCCAGGTGACTCCGGATACCGAGGACCTCGGCAAGGCAGCCGGCGCGATCTGCGGTCGCACGGGCACCTCCGACGTTATCGACGCGCTGGTCGTGGCCACTGCGCTGCGCCTGCACGCTCTGGTGGTCACCAGCGACCCAGATGACCTCCAGCACCTCGCGTCCAGCCTGCACAGCAAGCTGGCGATTTTTACCGTGTGATCCTCCAACCGCGGGCAGCTAACGTCAGGAATGCGGTGGCACCACCCAGGCGGCGACAGCGGCGACAAAGTCGTCGAGGTCTGTGAGATTCGCGAGCCGGTCGAGCACGATGTCATCGTCGACTTCGATGTAGTCGTGCACGAGCACGTTCCGGAACCCCACCGCACGGCGCAGGCGGTCCGCGAGGTCGGCGGACAGCACTCCGTGGGTGCCCAGCAGCCGGATCGCGTCGCCGTTGTCCCGTGGCGGACCCCACCCCTTGGACGCGCACACGTGCTGGGCGACGTCGACGCCCGCCTCGATCGCCGTCACGAAGGTGTACTTGACTCCGCGCAACCACAACAGATCGGCGCGCCGCTCGGGGTCGGCCGACGCCTCGGCGCGGAGCACGGCCAGGTCATCGCTGATCGACCGGAGCAGCCGGAGGACTCGGACCTCATCGACCACGTCGGACGGCCTCGGCGAACTCGCGGTGGCTGCGCCGCAGCCGCGGCTGCTCGTCGGCGTAGATCTTGCGCGTAGTGGCGGTCCAGCGGACCCGCACCGGCGGGTCGTCGTCGAAGAGGACACGACCATGCAGCGCGATCCTGCCAGCCAGCTCGAGGGGGGCGCCGTTGAGCACCACGAGATCGACCCCCGGCGGGAGCAACACCTCGAAGGCCGACGGCGGGTCGAACGGCCACCAAGCCGCGACGTCGACATCGGAATCCGCCCGCGGCGAACCGGCCGCCCGGCTGCCGTGCAGCAGCCCGAATCGTGCCCCGGCACCGCGCAGTACCTCGATGATCTCGGCGGCGAGGGCGTCCGGAACGGCGACGGTCATGAGGCAGAGTCTCGCACGAGTCCCAAGTGGCATCAGGAGCTAACCGGTGACGCGCCGCAGCTGAGCCGAGAGGTGTGGCTTCATGGGCAGGCCGCGCAGCGCCCGCTCCTCGGCGTAGGCCAGCTGGTCTTCGTCCACGATGCCGTACAGCCGGGCGGCCGCGGTTGTCTCCCTGGCCGTGTCAGTACGCGCGATGGTGTCGGCTTCAAGCTCCCATGACGTCTCTCCGGTGCGCCCGCCGTAGTAGATCTCGCAGATGCCGAACATGTGCGCGAGGACCAATTCGATGATCTCTTCCTCGTCCACCCGCCACCACCCGACCTCTCGAGCTGCCGGGCGCAGCACCTCACCGAATGAGTTGAGCAGCCAGGCCCGCGCCTCGTAGGCCAGGAACGGCCTGCCGTCGTGACCGAAGGCGATCTGCTGGCCGTAGCGGAACTCTCCGAGCAGCGAGGGGTACTGGGCCAGGCCCTCGCCGCGCCACACCCCCAGCAGCGGCGCCAGCAGCTGGCACTGTGGGTGCAACTCGATGCCGTGCCCCAGATTGGCGGTTTCCACGGCGATCGGCATGTCATCGAACCGGGACAGGTTGTACTCGGCAGCGGCCGGCCGCGCGCCGGCGTCTGGACCGGAGTCGGAAGTGTCGCTCATCACCTCTGAATCGGATCACGAACTTGGTCGCTTGGGAACCCATGACGCCCGGCTAGCGTCTCATCAGCGCTCTTCCGGGAACCGCCCGGGAAGCACCGCCCGGGGCCGAACCCGACGGGCGGGCGCCGCGGACCGGCCGGAACCGGACACCTCCCCCGCCCGGGTACGGCCGGGCCGCGCGCGACTAGACATAGCCTTACGGGGTACCCCCTGTGAGTGGTACTCTACAGCTGGTTACGGAGGGGGACTCTGTGATGCGTAACTTTCATCGTGCAATGGTCGGGCTCACCATCGCTGGGGTGTGCACCATGCTGACTCCGGCCGTGGCAGCAGCCCAGTCGGCTGCTGCGCCGTGCGGGTCGTCCGCAGCAGCCTGCATCGACCTCAGCCGCCAGCAGGCATGGCTGATGAAGAGCGGCCAGGTCACCTATGGGCCGACCCCGATCACGTCCGGCAAGCCGGGTTACCGGACTCCGCCCGGCACGTTCACGGTGCTGTGGAAGGACCGCCACCACCGCAGCAGGGCGTTCGACAACGCCCCCATGCCCTACTCGGTGTTCTTCACCCACTCCGGTATCGCGTTCCACCAGGGCAGCCTCAGCAGCCAGTCGCACGGATGCGTCCGCCTGGGCCGCAACGCGGCAGCCACCTTCTTCAACACGCTGTCGGTGGGTCAGGTCGTGCAGGTCGTGCGCTGAGGTCAGCGCTGCGGGAGAAGAAGTTGACGCAGCGCGGGCACCAACGCGCGCAGCGCCCGGCCCCGGTGGGAGACGGCATCCTTCTCGGCCGGGTCTAGCTCAGCGGAGGTGCGCCGGTCCCCGTCCGGAACAAAGATCGGGTCGTAGCCGAAGCCATTGCTACCCCGCGTCGCGCGGCTCAGCGTGCCGCGCCACTGTTCGCGCACCACGGTCTGGATCCCTGAAGTAATGGCACCGCCCGGCACGATCAGCGCCGCGGCGCAGACGAACGCAGCGCCACGACGACCTGCCGGCACGTCCGCCAGCTGATCAAGCACCAGCTGCAGGTTCGCGGCATCGTCGCCGTGGCGGCCAGCCCACCTGGCCGAGAGCACCCCGGGCATGCCGTTGAGCGCATCCACCTCCAGCCCCGAGTCGTCGGCAACGGCAGGCAGACCAGTCGCCGCCGCCGCGTCCCGGGCCTTGGCCAGCGCGTTGGCCTCGAAGGTGGCTGCGGTTTCAGGTGTCTCGGGGAATGGCGGCACGTCATCGAGCCCGATCACCTGCAATCCTGTGATGGCCGACGAGGCCAGGATCCGGC
This sequence comes from Pseudonocardiaceae bacterium, assembly GCA_050699675.1. Lineage (GTDB taxonomy): Bacteria > Actinomycetota > Actinomycetes > Mycobacteriales > Pseudonocardiaceae. The sequence goes on along the minus strand of JBOHFU010000179.1, from coordinate 2,324 downwards.
GCAGCTCGGCTAGCTTCTTCGCGTTTCGTGTCGCCAGCAACACCCGAACTGGGCTCACGGACGGGGCAATTCACCGGGGTAGGGCTGGGCCAGCGCGGTGGCTTGGAACGCGGTCAGCTCCTGGCAGCCCTTCAGCGCCAGATCCAGCATCTGGTCCAGAGTGGACCGCGCGAAGGTCGCACCCTCCCCGGTGCCCTGCAGCTCCACCAGCGAGCCGGTATCGGTGGCCACCACGTTCATATCGACCTCGGCGCGGGAGTCCTCCTCGTACGGCAGGTCAAGCCGGATCCGGCCGTCCACCACGCCGACGCTGACCGCGGCGACCGAGCAGGACAGCGGTTGCGGGTTGCGCAGCCGGCCGGCCGCTCGCAGCCAAGTCACCGCATCGGCTAACGCCACATAGCCACCGGTGATCGCCGCAGTACGGGTGCCACCGTCGGCCTGGATGACATCGCAATCCAGCGAGATGGTGTTCTCCCCCAGCGCAGCGAGGTTGACGCAGGATCGCAGGGCGCGCCCGATCAGCCTGCTGATCTCGTGGGTGCGCCCACCGAGGCGTCCCTTGACCGATTCCCGGTCGCTGCGAGTGTGTGTCGAGGACGGCAGCATCGCGTACTCCGCAGTGAGCCAACCCTGCCCCGAACCCTTTCGCCAGCGCGGTACGCCCTCCACCACGCTGGCCGCACAGAGCACCCGGGTGCCGCCGAACTCGATCAGCACCGATCCGGCGGGCCACTGCTGGTAGCCACGGGTGATGCGCACCTCACGGAGCGTCTCGTCGGTCCTGCCGTCGGCTCGTGCCACCGCGTCAGCCTACCCAGGGCTGTTCCGTGAGATCTCGTAGTGGGCGCCGGGACGGACCAGCTCGGTGGGCCCGCCGAAAGCGGCCTTCGCCTCGCTGAGCACCTGCTCGGTGTCAGTCCACGGGGGCACGTGGGTGATCAGCAGCCGGCTGACCCCGGCCGCCGCAGCAGCCTGCCCGGCTTGCTTGCCGGACAGGTGTACCCCGCGCGGGTTGCCCGGCCCTTCGGGCCAGGACGCCTCGGCGAGCAGGACGTCCGCGCCGGTCGCCAGCTCGACGAGCGGCCGGCACGGGCCGGTGTCTCCGGAGTAGACCAGCGTCGACCCGGCGTGGCTGATCCGCAGCGCGTAGGCCTCGCAGGGGTGCTCGACCGGCGCGGCGCGCACCTCGAGTTCACCGATCCGGAACGGGTCAGCGACCGGGCGGAAGTCATAGACGTCGGACAGGTCGGTCACGTTCCGCTCATCGGCACTGGGGGCATACGCGGCCACCAGACGCTCGGCGACGTCGGTCGGCCCGTACAGCGCAAGCGGGTCACACGGCGGTCGGTGCGGGCGATACCGGCGGTACACGGTCATTGCCGAGACGTCGGCGCAATGGTCCGGGTGCAGGTGGGACAGGATCAGCGCGTCGATGTGGAAGGGGTCGAGGTAGCGCTGCAGCGCGCCGAACGTCCCGTTGCCCAGATCGAGCACCACGGTGGTATCCCCGGCTCGGACCAGATAACCGGATGCGTGGGACTCGGGAGCCGGGACACTGCCGGAACAGCCGAGCACCGTGAGCAACATGTCATCCTCCTGCTTACCAACCCGCGGCGGGCGCTGTCGCAGCCAGCGACGGTCCGAGGAAGCGACGGGCCAGCCGGGCGAAGGACACCGGATCCCCGGTCGAGGTGAACACGTGCTCAGGCTCATCGGGCCCGGTGCGCAGTAGCTCGGTCTCAGTGAGCACCCGCAACACGTCCTTGGCGGTCTCCTCCGCGCTGGACACCAGGGTCACCCGGTCGCCCATGACGATCTGCAGCACGCCAGTGAGCAGCGGGTAGTGCGTGCAGCCCAGCACCAGGGTGTCCACACCGGCCCCCTGCAGCGGTTCGAGATAGGACTGCGCCAGGCCAAGGACCTGGCGCCCCGAGGTCATCCCGCGCTCGACGAAGTCCACGAACCGCGGGCAAGCCACCCCGGTCACCTCGACGTGCGGGGCCGCGGCGAAGGCGTCGTGGTAGGCCCGGGAGCGGATGGTGGCCCGGGTCCCGATCACCCCGACTCGACCGGAGTGGGTGGCGGCGACGGCCCGCCGCACGGCGGGGCGCACCACCTCCACCACCGGGATCGAGTAGCGCTCCCGGGCGTCGGCCAGGCAGGCCGCGGAAGCGGTGTTACACGCGATGACCAGTAGCTTGACCCCGCTTTGCACGAGCTCGTCGGCCACCGTCAGCGCGCGGGAGCGAACCTGTGCGATGGGCAGCGGGCCGTACGGACCGTGCGCGGTATCGCCGACGTAGTACAGCCGTTCGCCCGGT
>JBOHFU010000178.1:0-7083 GCA_050699675.1 Pseudonocardiaceae bacterium | reverse complement strand
CGCGGATCGGCACTGCCGGCGTTGATCCGCGGGCTCGTCGTGGCATTTCTCGACGATCAGCCGGTGGAACCGACCATCATCATCACCACTGCCGCCGAGGCGCTCGAAGTGCTTCGGCAAGTCGTGTTAGGCCAGGCCGGCGCTACCGACCCTCGGCCCACCGGGTAGCTCGATCAGGCAGAACCCCGAACCGCACCGGATCGGGCACCAAAGCGACGTGCCGTGGCACGTTGACGACGGCGCGCAGCGGTACGATTTCCGCCAACACGATATGGCGGATCCGCCATCTTGGTGCGGCAGATCCGCCAGGCAGGAGTCGGGAATGCGCCGGACGATCGAGCGGCACCTCGGTGAGCGTGTGCTGGCTGCGCTGGGACATGCCCGGGTGGTCGGGGTGATCGGCCCACGCCAGGGCGGCAAGTCCACGCTGGCGCAGCTCATCGTCGAGGTCACCCGGGATGCCCGCTACGTCACGCTGGACAACCTGAGCGTCCGGACCGAGGCCGAGCGGGATCCGCACGGTTTCGTGGCGGACCGGCCGGGCCTGCTGGTGATCGACGAGGTGCAGCGGGTCCCGGAGCTGCTGTTGGCGATCAAGGCCGAGGTGGACCGCGACGATCGTCCCGGCCGGTTCCTGATCACCGGGTCGTCGCAGCTCAGCGCGAACAAGGGGGTGACGGAAACACTCGCCGGTCGCATCGTGCGCTTCGAGCTGTGGCCGATGAGCCAGGGTGAGCTGGCGGGTACCCGGGAACAGTTCGTCGACGCTGTCTTTCAGGATGGGCCAGCGCCCGAGGGTGGCAGCGACCTGGTCAAGCGCGACTACCTGCGACGTGCGACGGCCGGCGGCTATCCCGAAGCCCTGCGTCTGGACGGCGTGCACCGCGACGACTGGTTCGACAGCTACGTCGAGACCGTCGTGGAGCGCGAGGCCCCGGCCATCTCGGCTTCGCCGCGGACCGCGGAGCTGCCCCGGCTCGTGCGGCTGGTGGCAGCCCGTCACGGCGGGCTGCTCAACGTCGCGGATCTGGCCCGTGATGCCGCCCTTCCCGAGCGGACGGTGTACCGCTATCTGGAGACCCTGGAGGCAGTGTTCCTGGTTCGGCGGGTTCCGGCCTGGACAGCCAACCTGAGCAGCCGTGAGACCAGAGCGGCGAAGATCTACCTCACCGACCCCGGCTTGGCGGCTCATCTTCGCGGCGTGGACCTGGAGACCCTGGCGACGCCCGAGCTCGCGTTGGGCGCAGACGGTCCCGTCATCGAAGGTTTCGTCGTCTGCGAGTTGCTGCGCCAGTCAAGCTGGTCGCGATCGCGGCCGAGCCTGATGCACTATCGGGAACGCAACGGTTCCGAGATCGACATCATCGTGGAGAACCGCCGCCGACAACTCGTCGGGATCGAGGTGAAGTCGGCAGCAGACGTCAGCGGCCGCGATGTCCGACCGCTCACCCAGCTACGGGACCGCATCGGTGACCGCTTCGTCGCAGGGATCATCCTCTATTGCGGTTCGGAGATGCTGCGCCTCGGCGACCGGATCCGTGGCCTGCCGATCAGCTCACTCTGGACTCCTGCTGAATAAGTACCGGATGAGTCCGCCCTGGCTGTGACTCCGGACAGGTCGGGCGGCAGACTCCACAGAGGAAGGGGAGCCGCGATGGACATCGAGTATCCGGTGGTCGGCTACTCGATGGCGGACCGGATCGCGGGCGCGGTGACCGCCTATGCCTGTGGGGACGCGCTCGGATTGCCGTGGGAGAGGTTCCCGCCCGCCGGCGCCAGCACGGCGCAGATCGAGGCGTTACCTGCCCGGCAGGGATGGGAGCGTGGCGCGACCTCTGACGACACCGCGCTGACGTTGCTGGTCGCCCAGCACCTCGCTGACCGCAACGGCGCGGCAGATGCGCGGGTGTTCTTGCAGACGCTGGCCGCTGCGGCTGGATCGATCCGCGGGATCGGGCCCTCCACCACCGGCGCGATCGAATACTTCCGGGCGACCGGTGAGCTCCCGATCAGCGGCGGGACCACCAACGGCGCGCCGATGCGGGCGTTGCCAGCCGGCTGGGCCACCCCGCCAGACGATTCGGATCGGCGTCGACGCCTGACGATCGAGCTGACCCGCGCCACCCATCCTGCTCCGGACGCGCTGGCGGCGGCGTGCGTCATCGCGGCATGCGCCTCGTGGGCGTTGGAAGGTGCATCCGGCCGGCAGCTGCTTGACGCCGCGATCGACGAAGAGACCCAGGCGAGGTCTGCCTGCGGAGCGAGTGATCGACTGGGTGTCATGCTCGCGTCGCTGGCCGCCGCGACCTGGCAGCCACCCGCGCACGGCATCAGCCTCGATCCGGCCGAGACAGTGACCGCGGCCCTGGCCTGCACGCTACGGGCGTCGTCATTGCGTGACGGGCTTCATCAAGCAGTGGGGATGGGCGGCGACACCGATACGGTCGCGGCGATCACCGGTGGGTTGCTGGGTGCTCGGCTGACCGTCACCGACGTGCTCGCCGAACTACCCTGGCATGCGGCGGTTCTGCTGCCCGACGCGGCGCTCGTCACAGAGACGTCTTCCGCGCTCGCGGCGGTGCGCGCGTCGGCCATCTGAGCCCGTACCGCATGAAGCGATCGCAGAGTCGGCCGAGTGGTCGACGACTCGCGCCACACCGCACGACGGATCTACTGGGAGAAGCTTGGAACAGCGGCGGCGGCACGCGGATCGGCACCGTCGGCGTGATCCGCGAGCTCGTCGTGGCACTTCTCGACAATCAACCGATAGCATGACCGACACGCCGGAACGAGCGGCAAGCTGGTATTGTGTGCGCCCGCCGAGCTTGTGCTCCTCGGCGGCACGGGCACCGACTCCTCCGGTACGCCGGGCGAGGTGCGGTACTCGGTGGCCACCTCATCCCACAGATGTAGAACCATCCCGGACTACCTCAGCTGATGTGGACGAACTGCATTGCCTGGGGTACGTGGAAGATGACCCGTGAAAGTGATGACTGATTCCCGGGCGTCCGGCATTCTTACCATTTCATCGCAGAAATGGGAGGTCTGTGGTCCGGATGGCCAGATGCCGCTCCCGCCCAGCCTGCGCCCAGTCGGGCATGTCTCCCCTCGCCGCACGAGTCCACCCGATCAGGGTTGAGCACGAAGCTGCGGATTATTCCCTGCGTGCGGACAGCCCGTTGGTCCCGGTGGGCGTCGAGAACTCCACTTGCATACTGCTCGCCAGCCGACACGTCCGAATTATGTCAGGGGGGTACCGTGTCGATTAACCCATTTGAACCTGATCATCATATTCGAGTGATCAGTATCTATGCTACGCGGTGGCGGTGGGACGGGGAATACGATGCGGCGCAGCCGCATCTTTCACTGGGCCAACTGGACGAGTTCTACAGTCTTTTTCGGGATCAGTTGCCGCAGGTGATACACCGGTCGTCGCATGCGGCCGGGAGCATAGCGTTTGCACCGACAGCCGACGACACCACGCGAATGGGTGCCAGCGCGCCCGTGCACAGTCCGGCGGATGCCGGAATAGAGATCACCCGCGTAGACTCCTGGCTCTTCACACTACCGTCTGGCCAGGTAGTTTCCGCTCTCGACTTCCATGTTCGGAGCGAACTCTCCGACACCGACCCATCACCTATCGTTAAATTGTTGGAAGAGTGCGCATATGCCCGCTTGATCGTCAACTCCTGTTCGCTGGAAAACCATATAGAAACCCTCGCGAGACAAAAAGGGGCACAAGAGGTTGAAATTGACAGTAAGCCATTGCCTCCAGAGCGCCACCAAATCGTCTTCGCAGAGCATGCGGCGGGTCGACTACCGCCGACCGACGAAATGGTCAAAGTAATTCTCTACCGCGTCGAGCCGCCCAACCGTCCTGAATTCATGGAATACCGGAAACCATCCGGCCTCAACGAGATTGATCGCACACTCTGCGCTGTCACCCCATATGTAAGCCTCCTCTACGGCCAACAGAACTACGTGGAGAACAGTGTTTTTCTCACCGTCGTGCAAGCGGTTGGCACCGCCGCTCGCTTCCGGCAAATCTGGCACAAGGCGCATGGTCAAGTGCGCGAGTTTCGCAGGAATGGCCAAGTAGAAAAGCCCGGCACTCAGCGTCGCGGTGGCCTGGAATTCCTCGCCGACGACCTGGGCAATCTAGAGCTCGATCTGAGTTTTAGCGTAGACGCATCCGCCGACCTCGGTCTACTCATCCCGGCGCTGCGGATCGAGAGCTTTCACAAGGAACTGTATGCGGCGATGGAACTGCGTGAGCGAGCCGAGACGGTAAGCAGGATGTTCATCCGACTAGATGCCAGTATACGATCGGAGTTGACCGCCATAGAAATCCGGGAACAGCAGGAGCAGGAACAGAAGCGGCTGCGCTGGGGAGCCGCAGTCAGTGTCCTGAGCCTGCCCGCGGTGCCGATAGGATTTCTTGGAGCGTATTTCGGCATCAACGCCACAGAGGTGAACAACCAATGGTCAATCTTTGATATGCACCACTATCGGCCTGTCTATGTCACCGCAGGATTCCTTGCGCTCATTCCTCTCATCGTTTTCCTCATCCTCAACGGGCGGGCTTGGCTGACCAGCCATCAGGAGAAGAAGGAGCGTCAAAAACAGCTGCAGGCGCAGTTCGACAGCAACGCCGGAGCGTGACTCGTCCTATCACACCGAGCCCGAGCGAGCCGCTGATCGGCTCTGCGCCGGGCTGCGGCGCGATCAGCGTCATGCCGCCAACTCCTGGTCACTAGCCGCGTCCAGTGCGGTCAGGCCAATCTCCGGCGGCATCGGGTAGCCTTCGCCGTGCCCGGTGCCGGTGCCAGAGGTGTCGCACTGCCAGCGCCAGGTGCCGCAGTGCACTCGCACCGCGCCGAGGGTGGTCTCGGCCATGACGGTTGGCCGCCCACAGGTCAGGCAGGCGACCGCGACGGGGTTCGGGAATCGCATCAGGCCACCTCCCTCAACGTGCTCGCGACCCGGTGGGTTCGCCAGCACACACGCCGCTGCCTGCGCAGCAGTCAGACATGAGGAGGACGCGGATCCCCTCCGTGATACATCGCTGCTGCACCAGGGGAACGGCGGCCCATCGGGCGGTCTCACGGATCGAAGTCTGCTGAACAGATGTATCAGACCGCCGGGAGACCGGCTCTGTTGTAGTGCAAGGCCTGAGCCGAACTCGGATGGCGATATGTCATGGAAACCACGATCACTACCCCGATTGAAGCGGCAGCAGCGGCGCTGGCCACCGCGGCTGCCTCGCCGATGACCGCTACTGACGAGGAGACCCTGACACTGGTCTTCGACCTGGCGCGGATCGCCCACCACCTGAGCGAGCTCACCGCGGCTGCCCGGGACCGCTGGGCGGCCTGGGGCACCGTCACACCGCACCTGCAGCAGGCCGAGGCATTGGCCGCCGATATCACACGATGCCTTAGCCACGCGGCCGGTACCTACGCCTTCAACACCACGCGGACCGACACGACCATCGTCCGGCTGGCCTCGACCGGCACCGCGCGGCCGGCGGCATGAGCACAGAGGCCCACGGAGGTGCACTATGGCCAGCTACGTCCCGTTCAACATTGATCTCACCATGCATGAAGGTGTACGCCTCGCCGCCGTCCTGGACGCCCTCGGCCCGCACTGGGATCCCACTGAGATCTACAACGGCGAAGCCGAAGCCTATCGAATGCTCTACGCCCACCTCGACCCTGACCAGCAAGCCGACTACGACCTGCTCATCGCCGACGGTGTGCTACCGACACCCCCGGAGCGATGAGATGATGCTCGACCCACAAGCAGACATCAGCCGCCGTGCATGGCTGCCCTGCCGATACTGCAGCAACCACACCGTGCTGTACCTCCTTGCTTCCGACGTCAACTTGGTCTGGGTGCAGTGCGGCAACTGCCTGCGCCGCTGGTGGCACGACACCGGCTTCGGCAAAGGGAGACGCCCAGACCACCTGGACGACGTCGCCTAACCGGCGGAGGCCAGCTCGGGATCGGACAGCGCGGCGATCGCCATCCGGCGCAGCATCGCGGCCACCTGCTGCGGGTCGGAGCCGGTGGCGCTGTGTGGCGTGGAGTTGAGCAGCCCGAAGGCCCCGTGGGCGGCGATCCGGGCCGCCTCGGCGGACAGCTCGGGAATGAGCTTGCGCAGCGTGTCAATCCAGATCTGCAGGTAGGCCCGTTGCACCGTGCGGACCTTGCGCTGCACCTGCACCGGGAGGTTCGCCAGGTCGCGGTCCTGAACGGTGATCAGCTGGGGATGGTGTAGCGCGAAGTCCACATGGAAATCGACCAGCTCGGTCAGCGCCTGGCCGGGGTCGTCAGTGCGGGCCGCCCGGGCGCGCCCACCGTCGAGCAGGTACTCGCTGATACCGACCAGCATCTCGGCGAGCAGCGCCTCCTTGCCCGGGAAGTGCCGGTACAGCGCCGGCCCGCTGACGCCCACCGCGGCGCCGAGCTCGGCAATGCTCACTCCGTGGAACCCGCGCCGAGCGAACAGCGTGGCCGCGACGTGCAGGATCTGCTCCCGCCGCGTCGGCGTATCGCCCGCAGCGGAAGGCAGTGCCATACGCAGGACCCTAGCGTGTGAAGTTAATGAGCGCTAACGTAGTTAATGAGCGCTAACCTCGGTCCGGGGAAGGGGGCGATGATGGACGTCCTGGCCAGCACCGTGGGCTCCGCGGACCCAGCCGCGCAGAACGCCCAGGCGCACGCCGCAATGGTGGCCGACCTGCGCGAGCGGCTCGCGAAAGCCCGGCTGGGCGGGCCGCCGAGAGCTCGGCAACGCCATGTCGAGCGCGGCAAACTGCTACCCCGCGACCGCGTCGACTCCCTGGTGGATCCGTCAAGCCCGTTCTTGGAGCTGTCCCCGCTGGCGGCTCACGGCATGTACGGCGACGAGGCCCCGGGCGCGGGGATCATCACCGGGGTCGGGCGGGTGGCCGGCCGGGAATGCATGATCGTCGCCAACGACGCCACCGTCAAGGGCGGCACCTACTACCCGATGACGGTCAAGAAGCACCTGCGCGCCCAGGAAGTGGCGCTGCACAACCACCTGCCGTGCCTCTACCT
>JBOHFU010000177.1:0-7129 GCA_050699675.1 Pseudonocardiaceae bacterium | reverse complement strand
TCGCGGCCGATCGCGGGCAGCGAGACGTTGACGACCGTCGCCTCCAGCAACGTCATCACCTCGCCGAGGACGGCTACCGCGAGGACCCAACGTCCCCTGGCCGAGGCAAGACGCACCGAGCCAGACGCTCTGAACCCCTTCCCCTCCGGCGGGAAGAGGATCATGTTCTGGATGTCGAGGAGGAAGGTGCCCCGGTAGTCGCGGAAGCGCTGGGTGAGCGTGGTCTTGAGCTGTCCGCCGGTGGTGGCCTGTTCGACGGCGAGCTTGGCGGCAGCGAGGTAGTCGAGCACCTGGTCGTAGAGGTCCCTGCCGCCGGGGGCGCCGTGGCCGGGTAGGACGGTGTCGTAGGGAAGCTGCTTGTACCGCTCGATGGCGGCCGCCCAGGTGTCGAAGCGCCGCGCGGCGGCGAACAGATGGACCTTGTTGTAGACGAGGTCCTGGGTGATGACGACGCCATGGTCGGGCAGCGCGATGGTCAGAACCGCAGCCGCTTCGATGCCCTCGATCTTGCGGAAGTCCAGGCGGACGCCATCGACGATCTGCTCGCCGGGCTTGACGACGTGTCCGGGCTTGGTGGCCTGTGCCGGGACGAAGTCGCCGCATTGGGCGTGGTCCTGAGCGGCCAGTGCGTCGCCTTGGTCCTCGATCGCGCGCTTGACCTCGGCGAGCGCGTAGATGGGGGCGCCGAAGACGCTGGCCCCGAAGTAGTGGTCGGGGTGCTCGTGGGTGACGTAAAGCCGCGCGATCGGCTTGCCGAGGCCCTGGGCGTAGTCGACGACCTCCCGGGCGTAGGGCAGACCGTACTGCGCGTCGACCGCCACGAGCTGCGTCGGCAGCTCGATGAGATGGGTATTGACGACCAGACCCTGCTCGGGAGCGGTGTAGGTGTGGACCTTGACCCCAGCGCGGTCGGTGATGGTGACGGTGCCCTGCACGAGAAGCCCCCCGGATACGCGTTGGGAACGCGAACGGACCATAGCACCGGCGTTCCACAATTCTCCGAGCCAATAACGACCAACGTCCGTAAGGAGAACCCTTTGCGGGGCGCTGCAGATTGACGTGGTTGCGCGGGCCGCGGTGTCGCCTAGCTCAGCTGCCGGTGCGCTGCTCGGCAAGTTGGCGGGCCAGGTCGGGGTTGAACAGCTCCAAGGCGCGCTGGGGTTCCAGCGTCGGCCCGATGGGCAACAATCCCAGGATGGACTCTGGGGCCGGCGTGGTGACGTCGCCGAGTCCGAGTGCGCGAGCCACTTCCACGGTAGGCACGCCGTAGCGCAGCCCCTGGTCGGTCACCAGCCAGATCGCCCCGGTGCCGGGGCGCTGCCCCGGAACCACCCCGCGGACCAGGGCACCCTTGGTCGGCTTGAGAAAGACGCTGTCGGCCGTCTGGCCGCTGGCCGCGCGGGGCACCTCGACCGGACTGTCGCCATCGTCGAGCGGCAGCCGCTCGCCTGGACTGACGGTGACCACCGGAGCCTGGTCCAGACCCTGCCAGGTGAGGCAGGCGATCGGGTTCTCGGTGATCGTGACAACCTGGGGGATCCGGGCCGGGAAGCCGGCGAAATCGAGCTGGCCGGCCACCGGCGCCTCCGGCACCTGTGAAATGGCCTCCGGCGTGACATCTGTGAAGTCGGTGCTCACACTGCGGTGGTAACGGATCAGGTCGGCCACCGCACGCTCCACCGGCTGCTTGCCCTGCGGCAACAGCAGGAAGAATGACTGTTGGATCGCGCCTTTCACCCGCACCACCTCGCCGACCTGCACCCCGGGGAGAAAAGACGAGGGCTGCCCGGGTGGGATGTCCGGCAGCGTGAGCGGGGGCCCCTCGGGGATCGCGTTGAGCAGGCCGGTACTGACCTTGCGCGGCACGACGTTGCCCAACTCATAAAGGGTCCGGACCGCGGTGTCACGCAGGTCGACCTGCCCCCGGCGGCCTTGCCACACCAGGTAAGTGGCTCCGGTGCTCTGCTCAGCGACGAGCAGTGCCTGGTCGTCGCCGAGCGGGCGGCCCGGCGGTTGCCCCTCCCGGACCAGGACAGTGGTGGACAGCTGCGGCTGGGACTCCGGGTTCGGCAGATCCGACCGGATCTTGGCTGTGTCGCATACCGACCAGACGCCCTGGATCAGGTTCTCCGGCACCGGCAGCGGCGGTGCGCCGGGAAGCCCGGTGGACGGTGCGCGGGGGATGCCGGCCAGCGCGGAGTCGGCGACTCTCTTGGTCTCCGGTGCCTCCCGGCCCGGTGAGATCGCCGCCAGCAGCAGGCGCGCCGAGGTCAGATTGAGCACCGGGATGAGCCGTCGCGGGTTGTCCTGCACCACGAAGACGGTCTCAGAGGGAGTGCCGATGACGATCTCATGGGCACTGACCTGGCTGGTCGGGCTGAACTGACCAACCACGAAGAACGCCGCCAACCCCAACACGCCCAGGATCAGACCGACCGCGCTGGCCCGCAGGTGCTGGCGCATCGGTTCGTGCAGCATCACCGCGTCTTTGCGGACCAGAGCCGACTCCATCCGGCGGAGCACGAAGCGGTAGGCCTGCACCTGCGACGTGGTGGTCGGATCCTTGGACATCGGGTGCCTGCCGCTCTCCCCTGGGCTGTACCGTGCGGCAGGATACGGAGGCACAGACATGACCGGTGCACTGCCCGCCACGGTGACCGCCCGGCGACGCTCGACGGGTTCGTGCCTGGGCCCGCTGCCCGTCGTCAACCTGGTGTTGTTGGAGATCGGGCTTGCCATCGGTCTGGCGCTGCTCGCCGTGGACCCCGCCCTGTGGTGGGCAGCGCTGGGAGTACTGCTGGTCGCAGCGCCACTGGCGCTAGGGCGGTGGCGCGGCCGCTGGCTCCTGCGGTGGGTCCAGCTCACCGCGCGCTACCTGGCGCGCTCACAGGCGCTGAAGATCGTCAGCGTCACCAGTCCGGACCCGGTGGCAGCCGGCCACCCGCGGGCCTGCGAGGAGCCGGTCTTGGGTTCCGACGATCCGCGGGTCGCCCTGCTTCGCCTCGTGGTGCCGGATCTGATCGTCGCGCACGGCGCCGACCACCAGCGGGAACCGTTGGGCTTGGCTTGGCACCAGGGCACGTGGACCGCGGTGTTGCAGGTGGACGCTGCACCGTCACTGATCACCCCCGTTGGTGGCACGCCCAACCTGCCGCTCGGCGCGCTGACCCCGTGCCTGGAAGATCGCGGTGTGGTGCTGGACGCGATCCAGGTGATCTGGCACTGCTACCCGGGCAACGCCGCGCTGCCGTCGTCGTCCCCGGCTCTGCGCTCCTACCTCGAGGTCTTGGGTCCGCTGCCGGCGGCCGCCCGTCGCACCACCTGGGTCGTGGTGCGGTTGGACCCCCGCCGCTGCCTGGCCGCCGTGGCCGAACGCGGTGGCGGGGTGTTGGGCGCGCATCGAGCACTGATCGGTGCGCTGTCCCGGGTGCGCAGCGCGCTGGAATCCCGGGACGTCTCGACCCGCCCGTTGGACGCAGACCAGCTGTTACGCGCCGGGATCTCCGCCGCCGAGTTGTCCGCGGTGGCTGGCACCGGGCAACCGGTGGCGCTGAGCGAGGGGTGGACGGCAGTCACCGCCGCCGGGGTGGGGCACGCCAGCTACGCGATCAGCGGCTGGGCGGTGGGGGGTGTCGCGCCCAACCTCACCGCATTGACCGGGGTCCGCGCGCTGTCCACCACTGTCGCGCTGTCGCTGTCTCCTGGTGGGGATGGTGCTGAGGTCGGGCTGCGGGGTCTGGTCCGGGTCAGCGCCCGCAACCGCACCGAACTCGAGGCGGCCGACGGCCGGCTACAGGCCGTCTCCGAACGCCTCGGGGTGGCGCTCACTCCGCTGCACGGGTTGCAGGCCGCCGGTCTGGCGGCGACGCTGCCGCTGGGGGTATCCGGATGAGAACCCTGGGTAACCCGGGGGGAACCCGGGCGGTCGCGCCGGAGTTCCTGGTCACGCCCGGTCTGCTCGACGCGGTCAGCCCCTCGGCCGATCGCGGGGGCATGGTCTTAGGCTCGGGGCCGGATGACGAGCCGCTGAGCGTGTCGGTATTGCGCCCGGAGCCGACCCGGCTGGTCGGAGTCGGTGGGCTCTACCTGGCCCGCCAGGTCGCCCTGCGGGCGATGGCCACCGGCGCCTGGGTGGTGATCGCCACTGGCCGACCCGCTGCCTGGCAGCCGCTCACCCGAGCGGCCGGCGAAGGCCCCGACGGTCGTCCCGCCCCGCTGGTGCAGGTCCGCCCGCTCGCCCCAGTCGAGCTGCCGCGGGCGTCGGAGGACGCTCCGCTGCTGGTCGTGCACGACGGCGGAGCGGTGCCACAAGAGCTGTTCCCACCCCGCTCACCGTGGCAGACCACCCTGTACGTGCTGCCGTACCTGCACCCGCAGGCCGAGGGCACCGCCAACAACGCCAACCTCGTCCTGCTCCAGCGGCTACCGGCTGACCAGGCGCAGCTGGCCGCCCGGATGTGGCGGCTGTCCGCACCGATGACCAACCAGCTGACGGCGTTACCCGACGACGGTGTGGTGGCCTTGGGGCCCAACCTCTGGCTGCCGCTGCGGCTGGTCACCACACCCGCAGAACGGGAGATCCTCGGGCCGGTGCGCCGGGGAGACTGATTGCGGCACTCGCAGCCGGCTCAACAGGCCATGGCAGCTGTCATGGCCTTGCAGAACTCGTGCCATCGGTCCGGTGGGATCCGTCCGGCCCGGCGCAGCAGCAACGTGACGGGAACGAGTTGGACGTTGTCCAGGCTTGCGACCGATCCGTCCCGAACGCCCTCCGCCGCGCCCACGGCGACCTCAGTCGCGAGGACACGAACCGTGGTGGTCACCGGGGCGACGAGCACCCGATGCAGCCGTGGGGCGACACGCGCGCGGGTAAGCACGACCACCGGCCGGACCTTGTCGAGATCGGCCCACCACACCTGGGCGTGGCCCAGTCCGTTCACCCGTCACGCCGGGCATGGCGTCGCGCTTGCGCCAGTTCGAGAACGTCATCCGGAACAGCGCTACCCAACGTCCCTTGTGGACGGTGCTCCCGGCAGCTCATCCACCCGGAGCACCGAGCCTACGCTGAAGCCGGGGTGGTGAACCTTGGGGCAGCGCTCACTGCCCGAAGGGCCCGACCGGCTGGCGCTGGTCACGGTTCGACGGACGTGCTGCAATGGGTACCGGATCGACGTATTCGCAGGAACCCGGGCCGGGATGGGGTGCGACGTGCAGATTGATCATGCCGCTCACGTCGACCGTCAGACTCCCCGCCGGGCAGTTAACCCGCAGGCCGGTGCCGCGCAGCGCAACCGAGACGGCGGCAAGCGCGCCGCGGTGATCGCCCTGCAGCGGAAGGCCGGAAACCGGGCCGTGGCGCGGTTGCTGGCAGGGCCGTCCCCGATTGAGCAACGTCGGCGATCCGGCGGCGTTGCGGTCCAGCGTGATGACCCAGCCGGATCGGGCAGCGGCTACCGCCCGCCCAATTTCTTTCCCGGTCAGTTTCGCTTACAGTTGGATCCCGCGATCGAGGCCCAGCTTGGGTTGCTGCGGACGCCGCTGCCACCGGTGTCAGACCCGCAGAACATCGATCCGAACGAACTGAAGGACCTGCTGGCCCGGATCCGGTCCCCCCTGGGACCCGATGCGCTGTGCGAGGTTCTCCGTTCGCTGCCGGCACCGCTGAGGCCGGCCGTCCTCCCGGCGGCTACCGCGCCGGCGCCCGCAACATCAGGCCCGCCGGCACCCGTACCGGCCACCGGGCAGTCCCAGGCCCAGCTCGCTGCGGCCGGGAAGCAGTTGGAGGCGGCGGCCAAACAGAAACAAAAGGAGCTCGTTTCCAAGACCACCGAAGCCGCCGTCAAGATGTTCGATGCTCAGTGGGGCAAGACAAGCGAGTTCACCCCGGTTTTCAGCGCCTCTGTGAAGGCGCTGGTGGACTCGGTCGCGACCGGTGGGGATGCCGGCGCAAGTCTGGGCGCCGCCGCGACCAAAGCGGGCCTCAAGATCCTGCCGATCCTTTACCCACGAGTGAAGAAACCGGTCCTGGATTGGTTCAACTCACGATCAACCGCCGAGCAGATTCTTGTGACGCTGCCGTTCGCCGCAGGTATCGGGTTCGGCTCGATATTCGGCGGCGGCGCGGTTGGCAAGGCGATCCGTGACGACACCGAAGACGGTCGCAAGATCCGCGACACAGGTTTCGAACTCCTCAACGGCACTGACCTGCCCACGGGCTTGCCGTGGCTGAAGGCAACGCTGACCGTCAAGGCGCATCAAGGCGAGCCGACGGACAAGAAGTACCAGCCAGCGGTGATCACAGGCGCGATGATCACCGTCGACATGGGCGAGCTGACTGGGTTCCGGTTCTGACGCCCCCGCGTGGGCGTCAGAGCACTTGGGCGTAGTCCCCGAGGGCCTCGTCCGGCAGGGCGGCGATCTGCTCCGCGGCCGCGTTGTCGGTCTCGACGCGATACACGCCTGGTTCAGCCCAGCCGTTGCGCGATCAGGGCCTTGATCTGGTCGAGGGGCACGCTGTCGGGCGGCAGCTCCGGCGTGAGCGAGCATCCGGCGGTATCCGTCGGGGCCGTTGTCCTGGGTCAACCAGGCGGCCCGGCGCCAGGAGTCGAGGGCGCGGTGCACGGCGATGAGGTCGAGTGTCTCGGTCGCGGCCGCCATGACCGCGCGCCACTGCCGGTCGAACTCCGTCACGTCCTCGGGGATCAGCGCGGCACGCACCTGTGCCGGGGACGCGCCGGCGATCAGTCAGCGGCACGTCGCGCGCCGCGCCGGTGGACGACGCGAGCGACAGGCTAACGCCGGCCGCCCCTCGTGACAGACTGGTGGCAGAGCCGCCGTTGGAGGTGCCGATCGTGACGATGAGTGACGCTGGACACCCGGCGTGGCCGGGTGGTCGAGGACGAACGACGCGAGGTGCGCTCGGAACTGAGGCTTGTCCGTGATCATCTTGCCCGAGGGATGCCCCCAGCCTCGACGCATGATCTCGCCAGCAGAGAAGTGCAGCTTTAGAGTGCTGATGAGGGCTGTTCATGCTGAGTTGGCGCGGTCCCCAGCCGGGCGTCGAGGTCTGCGGTGAGTTGGGTGGCGGTGGCAGGGCGTATCCGGGAGGCGATGTGGCCGTCGGGTCGGA
>JBOHFU010000176.1:0-7191 GCA_050699675.1 Pseudonocardiaceae bacterium | reverse complement strand
GCTGGGGAAGAGCTGGCCTAAACCACCGATTGAGCGGGTAAAGCTCCTGCTCGGATGCGGTAGGTTCCGCCCCGGTCTGGATTCGGACCGGGACGTCTGCGGGGGTGATGGAGCGCCATGGGCGAGTCAGGTGCAAACCTGGGGCCACGTGAGATATTCGCGGAGCGGTTCGCGTTGCTGTACGCCGAAGCTGGTGATCCACCGTTGAGGCGGGTAACCGCGGCGGTAGGGCGATCCCGCCAGCTGGATGAATCGGGACGACGCGTTCGGGTGGCCATGCAGCGGATCAGTGATTGGCGACGCGGCCGGAGCGTACCTGCCCGGTTTGCCACGTTGGCTGCGGTGCTGAAGGTGCTCATCGGGCACGCCAGCAAGGCTCGGCCGCGGCCCTGCCTGGAGGGTCTGTACGACTTGGGCACCTGGCACGGGCTCTGGGAGGAAGCCCTGGCCAGCCCGGTAGTCCCGGCCGGCAGCCAGCTCGCAAGCCATCCCTCCACCAGCCCGGAGGCCGGCTCGACGCCCGACCCCGGCGAAACAGGTGTGTGCCCCTACAAGGGTCTTGCGGCATTCGGCGAAGAGGACGCCGATTGGTTTTTCGGCCGTGCACGGAGCACAGAAACACTGTTGGTGCAGCTTTGCGGTGCGCTCGACGTCGGAGGAATCGTCATGCTCGTGGGAGCATCGGGCGCTGGGAAATCCTCCTTGATTAACGCTGGCCTGGTCCCGGCGCTGGCGCGAGGAGCCCTCACGATGGGGTCCGGAAACTGGCCTTTGGTCATCATGACCCCCGGGATCGATCCACTCGACGAGTTGGTCCGTCACGTTCCGGAGCTGACCGAGACCCTGGATACGGCTCAATACACCACGAGAGTGGAGAGCACTGAAACCGACACGGATCCCGCCGAGACCGGGCAGGACGCGGATGCGGCCGATGGGTCGGGTTCGATATCTGTGAGCCAGTTCGCGTCCCGTGTCCGGGCTGCGTGTGCCGCGCACGTGGAGCGCGCGGCCGCCGACGCTGCCACTAGCCCTTCTGCTAGCAGGTTGATAGTTGTCGTCGACCAGTTCGAAGAAACGTTCACCTTGTGCAGGAGCGAACAACGGCGTCGGCTGTTTGTGGAAGCCTTGGATGCGGCTAGTACACCCGACAAGCCCGGTGGGGTAGCTCCCGCATTGGTGGTGGTGGGTGTGCGGGCGGATTTCTACCGACGCTGCCTGAACTACCCCGAACTCGCCGCCGCATTGCAGGACCGGCAGATGGTTCTGGGCCCGATGATGGCGGTGGAGTTGCGGGAGGCGGTCACAAGCCCGGCGAAGGCGGTCGGTCTGCACGTAGAGACCGGTCTGGTGGAGTTGATGCTGCGGGACCTGGGGGTCAACAGCGGACGCGCTCGAGCCGGGGTTGGTCGGCGGTCCTACGACGCGGGCGCGCTCCCGTTGTTGTCCCACGCTGTCCTGTCCACGTGGCAGCGCCGGGAGGGCGACACGCTCACCATCGCCGGTTACCGGGCGGCTGGCGGGATTCAGGGCGCGGTGGCGGAGACCGCTGAACGGGCCTGGGCCAGGTTGGACACGGCCGGGCAGGCCGCTGCGCGCGCGGTGTTGCTGCAGCTGGTACGGCTCGGGGACGACACGAAGGACACCCGCAGGCGGGTCACCCGTGAGGATGTGTTGAGGCAGGTAGGCAGCGGCGCGGCGGTACGGCAGGCGTTGGAGGTGCTGGCCAGGGCGCGGTTGGTGATTCTCGATGCCGGATCGGTAGAGATCACACACGAGGCGTTGTTGGAAGCCTGGCCACGGCTGCGGGATTGGATTGATGAGGACCGGGCCGGACACTTGGCTCGGCAACGCCTGGTCGAGGACGCTGCCGTCTGGGACAGGGAAGGATGTGACCCCTCGCTGCTGTACCGGGGGTCACGCCTTGACTACGCCCGGCACCTGTTACGGACGGCGAACTCATCCGGCCCGACCGGCCTACCCCGAGACTTCCTCATCGCCTCGACGCGGCAATGGCGGCGCAACATCTGGGCCCGTCGAGCCGCCGTCGCCACCGTGGTGGTGTTCGCACTGATCGCGGCGTCGGCCGCGCTGGTGGCGATGCGGCAGCGAGACGAAGCAATGTTCAGGCAGGTGGTGGCCGAGGCAGACCGCATACAGGCCACCGACCCATCCCTGTCAGCGCAGCTGAACCTGGTCGCACACCAGAAGCGTCCAGGCGACAACGACGTCTACACCAGGTTGGTCGAGACGCAGAGCGCTCCGCTGGCAACGCCCCTGGTCGGCCACAGCGGTGCCGTGTATCTGACCTCTTTCAGCCCAGATGGACACACCCTTGCCACTGCCAGTTACGACAGAACCATCCGTTTGTGGGACACCCGTGACAAGACAAACCCCAAGGCGCTCGGGCAGCCACTCACCGGACACGCGAGTTGGGTGAGCTCCGCGGTATTCAGCCCCGATGGACGAACACTGGCCACCGCGGGCGACGACAAGACCGTCCGGCTGTGGAACGTCACCGATCCCGCCAACCCAGTTCCACTCGGCCCACCGCTGTCCGCCCAGAGCGGCACGATCTACCTCGTGGCGTTCAGCCCGGATGGGCGCGTTCTCGCCACCGCGAATGAAGACCACACAGCCCGGCTGTGGAATCTGAGTGATCCCACCCACCCGGCACTTCTGGGAAAGCCGCTCGCCGGGCACCAGGCCCCGGTGCGGTCGATCGCGTACAGCCCGGACGGAAGGACGCTGGCGACGACAGGCGACGACATGACTGTCCGCCTGTGGAACCTCGCTGATCCCGCCAACCCGGTGCCGCTGGGCTCACCGCTGACCGGGCACGACGACGGCGTGCACTCTGTCGCGTTCGGCCCGAACGGGCGACTGCTGGCTACCGGCAGCTCGGACAATACTGTGCGCCTGTGGGACGTTAGTGACGCCACTGCACCGGTGGCCCTCGGTCAACCCCTCACCGTGCACGACGCCCCTGTGTGGTCGGTGGCTTTCAGCCCGGACGGACGCCTACTCGCTACGGGCAGCACAGACGGCATGGCCAAACTCTGGAACGTGGCCGACCCGTCCCACGTCGAGCCCTTCAGCCAGCCGCTCGCCGGAGGGACCAGCACTGTGTTCGCCGTGGCGTTCAGTCCGGACGGGCGTACGCTCGCCACGGGTAGTGAGGACGCCAACGCCCGGCTCTGGTCGATCCCTTCCGCAGTCCTGGCCGACCGTGTTCCTCGTGCATCCCGGCCGGCCTTCAGCCCCGACGGGCGCCTCCTTGCAGTAGGCAGCGAGGACCGAACCGTCCGGCTGTGGGATGTCACCAACCTGGCCAACCCGGCATCCCTCGGACAACCCCTCGCTGGGCACAGCGCGGGTGTGTGGGCGGTTGCCTTCGGCCCCCAGGGGTATCTGCTGGCCAGTGCTAGTGGTGACAAGACCGTACGGCTGTGGAATGTTCGCGATCCGGAGCATCCGACGCCCCTTGGCCAACCCATCACCTTGGACACGCGGTACACCGCTGTGGTGGCGTTCAGTCCCGATGGGCGCGTGCTGGCGACGGCAAGCGACGATCAGTCCGTTCGTCTGTGGGACGTGTCCGACCCAGCAAACCCGCTAGCCCTCGGGCAACCCCTTACCGGCCACAGCGGCTATGTGAACTCCGTTGCGTTCGGCCCGAACGGGCTCCTGCTGGCGACGGCAAGCAGCGACCAGACGATTCGTCTGTGGGACGTGTCCGACCCAGCAAACCCCGCAGCGCTCGGACAACCCCTCAGCGGTCACACCGGGGACGTGCGACAGGCCGTGTTCGGGCCCGATGGGCGCACCCTCGCCAGCGCAAGCAACGACAAAACTGTACGCCTATGGGATGTCAGCAACCCGAGCAATCCGGCACCCCTCGGGCAACCTCTCACCGGGCACAACGCCCCCGCGTTGTCCGTAGCGTTCGCCCCCGATGGGCACACCCTGGCCAGCGGAAGCGCCGACCAGTCGGTCCGCCTGTGGGACGTCACCGCCCCGGTCGACGCGACACCTCTCGGTCAGCCGCTCACCAGGTACGCCAGCATCGGACACCTCGTGGCGTTCAGTCCCGACGGACAGTTCCTCACCAGTGCGAGTGGCGACACCGTGGGTCTTTGGGACCTGAACGGAGCACACGCCATCCAGCGAATCTGCGCCGCCACTCGCGGCATCCTGACTCCCGAACGATGGCAACATCACATTCCCCAGCTCTCTTATGAACCACCCTGCCGATAGCAGACGGAGTAAAGTTATCCCACAGCTCTCGACCGGTTGCGCTACAGTCCGATCATGAAAGTCCTAGCCTGGTTTGGTAGCCTCCGGATGGTTCTGACGGTGCTCACTGCAATAACGTCTCTCCATATGGGACTGGTTACCCTGGGTAACATTAGCGATTACGACACCAACCGCACGTTCGTCGAGCACGTGCTCGCCATGGACACCACATTCGGCTCACCAAACACAAAGTGGCGCGCGATCACCGACCAGAGATTTGTCACCGCCGCGTACTTTACGATCATCGCCTGGGAGCTCCTCACCACCATCGTCCTCGCAGTCGCGTTCCTATGTTGGCTGCGGGCAACCGTAATAAAGCGGGGAGTCGTGGTGGCCTGCCAGTTATCGGCCCTTGGATGGCTCATGCAGATAATACTGTTCGGAGGCGGCTTCATCGCTATCGGCGGCGAATGGTTCCAGATGTGGCAGTCCTCGGAGTGGAACGGGACGCAGCCGGCGCTCCAGAACTTCCTCATCGCCTCGATCGGCCTCATCCTCGCACATCTATTCAAGCCGGAGTCGCCGAGTGAGACCCGGGAATAGCCGCAATTGATTGCACCGCCTTCAGTAGTGAGGTCGGCTCAGTAATCGACCGACAGTGCTTCGACCAGACTGCCGACCTTCGGGTCCGAGATCGCCCGCGCGACGTCGGCTTGGGAGATCCCAAAGACTGGGGGAACCGGCACTGGGCCGGGTGGCGTCGGCACTGGGTCGGGTGGCGGCGGCACCGGCCCCGGCGGCGGCGGGGGCACCGGCACCGGGTCTGGTGGTGGAACCGGCAACGGATCGGGTGGGGGAACCGGCAGCGGTTCGGGATCGGGTGGGACAGGATGGTCGGCGGCCATGACGGCGTAGCTCTCCTTCCTCGTGGGCTGTTGGTTCATCTCTGGTTCATCTCGAGGCCACCATTCACGAGTGCAGTTGAGAGATGCGGTCTCTGAACATTGTGCTGGCGATGGCCGCTTTGTGCGGCTGGCCGCGCAGCCAGGCCTGCACGAAGCCCTTCGCTTGCTCGTAGCCGACCTTGCCAGGTAGCGGCGGCTCGTGCGGGTCGACGTCCACGTCGACCAGTGCCGGTCCGTCATGAGCCAGTGCGGTGCGTAGCGCGGCGAGTAGCTCACCCGGCTCGCGGACCTTAGCTCCGTAGCCACCACACGCGCTGGCCCAGGCGGCGAAGTCGGCCACCGGCTCGCGGTAACGCACCCCATGCTCGGGATAGCCGAGCACCATCTGCTCCCACAGGATCTGCCCGAGCGAATTGTTGTTGCTGATGACCACGGTGATGGGCAGTTGCTGCCGGACTGCGGTCAGGAACTCGGCCATCAGCATCGAGAAGCCGCCGTCGCCGACGTAGGCGATCACCTGCCGTCCGGGGAAGGCGTGCTGCATGGCGATCGCGTAGGGCAGCCCAGGAGCCATGGTCGCCAGATTGCCCGATAGGTAGAACTGGCGTTCGCCGCGGATCGTCCAGTGCCGAGCCGCCCAGGTGGCGATCGTGCCGGAATCACAGGTGAGGATGGCGTCGTCGGTGGCCAGCTCGTCGATGAGCCCGATGACGTACTGCGGGGCGATCGGTGTGCGGTCGGGATTCTCCAGCGCCTCCATCTGCGTCCGCCACTCGATCATCTTCGCCTGGTAACGCTTCAGATGCGCGTCGTCGCGCTGCTCCAGCAACGGCAGCAGTCCCATCAGGGACTCGGCCGCGTCGCCGACCACCGGCAGCCGCACCGGCTCGGTGTCGATCTGCACCACCCGCACGGTGCCCGGCTTGGGCAGGTGCTTGGTGTAGGGAAAGTTCGTGCCGACCATGAGCAGCACGTCGCAGTCGTCGATCAGTTCCTCGGCCGGCCGGGTACCCAGCAGCCCGATCCCGCCGACCGACAGCGCGACGTCGTCCGGGATCACCGCCTCGCCCGGCAGCGTCTTGATCACCGGTGCGGCCAGCCGATGGGCGACCGCGGACACCTCGTAGCGAGCGCCCAGTGCGCCCACCCCGGCCAGGATGGCCGGCCACTCGGCGGCGTTGAGCACCTCCGCGGCGGCGGCGACCTGCTCCGGGTCGGGCACACCGAAACGTCGCGGCAGCACAGTCGAGCCGTGCTGCGGCAGGACCGGTGCCGCGATCCGCTTCATGACGACTACCTACCCGAATCCGGCAGCCAGCAACCACGCGTCAGGGAGCGCGCTCAGCCCCTTGGGTAGTCCTCGGCGTCGTCACCGCCTAGGTAGCGGTGCTGTTCGACCGCGTCGGCGGGATCGACCTCGGTGGGAAGTTCGCTGAGGTCGTCCTCGCGGTCCTCGGCATTGTCGATCGGCATCTGCTGCTCGACGGCGTCGGCGTCGGGCAGTTCGGCGCTGCTCATGGAGCTCCTATACTTGATCATGGTGCTGGTGGTGGTAGGACTCATCGCGGCGGCACCTTCCAATGCCAGGGAAGCTACTCCCGCGGTTGCACCATGAGAACCGGCGGGGATGAGCCCGGTGGGCTGACCGCCCTGTCGGCGCGGTTGCCTCCGGTGGCAGGGGGAACGCCCAGCAGGCCGAGGCCAGCGCAGACCGCTCAGGGTACGGAGCTTCCGTGTAACGCGGACATGTTCGGGGTACCCACCGACCGGCGTAATACGAGGATGTCAGGAGCGAAGATGTGAGGAGCAGGGTGCCATGAGCGACATCACGCAGCTGATTCTGGATGATCACGAGACGTTTCGGCGGGAGTTCGCCGCCCTTGACGACGCCAGCGAGCCCGAGCAGCTACGCGCGATCTGGGAGCCCCTCGCCGCGCTGCTCGACGTGCACGCGGTGGCTGAGGAGGCCATTTTCTACCCGCAGCTGCTGCGCCGTGGCGACGACGCCGAGGACGAGACCGTCGATGCGATCGGCGACCACAACGACATCCGC
>JBOHFU010000175.1:0-7206 GCA_050699675.1 Pseudonocardiaceae bacterium | reverse complement strand
CGACAACACCGAGCCACACCTGCGGGCCAACATTCGCACGCTGCTGCAGATGGCGGTGGTGCTCACCTACGGATCGAGCATGCCGGTGGTGAAGGTGGGGCGGGTGGCCGGGCAGTACGCCAAGCCGAGGTCCGCGTCGATCGACGCGCTCGGCCTGGCATCCTACCGCGGTGACATGATCAACTCATTGGTCGCCACCCCCCAGGCGCGGGAGCACGATCCGTCGCGGATGATCCGGGCCTATGCCAACGCCGCGGCGGCGATGAACCTGGTGCGGGCGCTGACCTTGGCCGGCATGGCGGACCTGCACAAGGTGCACGACTGGAACAAGGACTTCGTGCGGCAATCGCCAGCCGGCGCGCGATACGAGGCCCTGGCCGGCGAGATCGACCGGGGCCTGCGCTTCATGTCGGCGTGCGGCGTGAACGACTCATCGCTGCACTCCACCGAGATCTACGCCAGTCACGAGGCGTTGGTGCTCGACTACGAGCGCGCCATGCTCCGCTTGGTCCGCACCGGCGAGACGCCCCAGCTCTACGACCTGTCCGCGCACTTCCTCTGGGTGGGGGAGCGAACCCGCGCGCTGGACGGGGCACACATTGCCTTCGCTGAACTGCTGGCCAATCCCATCGGACTCAAGCTGGGTCCGAGCACCACACCGGACCAGGCTGTGGAATACGTCGAGCGACTTGACCCGCACGGCGTCCCGGGCCGGCTCACCCTGATCTCCCGGATGGGGGCGCAGCGGGTCCGCGATGTGCTACCGGAGATCGTGCAGAAGGTCACCGCCGCTGGGCATCAGGTGATCTGGCAGTGCGACCCGATGCATGGCAACACCATCGAGTCCTCTACCGGGTACAAGACCAGACATTTCGACTGGGTGGTCGACGAGGTGCAAGGTTTCTTCGAAGTACATCATGCGCTGGGCACCTACCCCGGTGGAATCCACGTGGAACTCACCGGGGAGGACGTCACCGAGTGCCTCGGCGGCGCGCAGGACATCTCCGACGC
Organism: Pseudonocardiaceae bacterium; assembly: GCA_050699675.1. Taxonomy (GTDB): domain Bacteria; phylum Actinomycetota; class Actinomycetes; order Mycobacteriales; family Pseudonocardiaceae. Next base: position 6,195 of record JBOHFU010000175.1, on the reverse strand, counting down.
TGACCTGTCAGGTCGCTACGAAACCGCGTGCGATCCGCGGCTGAACACCCAGCAGGCGCTGGAGCTGGCGTTCCTGGTCGCCGAGATGCTTCGCTCTTGAGTGCGGAGCGCTCATAATGTCGTCAGCTCGATGGTGGTGCCGGGGCGGACGGGCTGACCGGCTCCGGGTGACTGCGAAATCACCCGATCCGACAAGCCCCCAAGGATCGAGAATCCCCCGAGAGAACCGCGGACCGTGCTGTTCAGCCCAGCGTCGGCCAGCACCTGCCGGGCCTGCGCAACGGACAACCCGACCACCTCGGGTACTACCGGCGCCGTGCTCACCAGCAGGACGACTCTGGTGCCGCGGGTAGTGCCGGTACCGGCCTTCGGATCGGTGCCGATCGCACGCCCACCGGGCACTTGGCCGTCAAACTCGCGACGTACCAGCACGGTCAGGCCAGCACGGTCCAGGGCCGAGACCGCGTCAGCCTGACGCAGACCCCGCACGTCCGGCACGGTGGTCGGGGCCACGCCCTTGCTGATCACCAGGGTCACCGGTGCACCGACGGTGAGTGTGGTGCCGGCTGCCGGGCGCAGTTCGATCACAGCGCCCCTAGGGACGGTGTCGTGAAACTCCTCGGCGCCAAGGTCGCGCCGCGGGCTCAGGTCCGCCTCCCGCAGGGCGTCCTCGGCCTCTTCCACCGCGATGCCCGCCGCCAGGTCGGGTACCACCGGATGGCCCAGCGAGATCACTACGGTGACGCCCGATCCGCGCACCGCGCGGTCGCCCGGCCCGGGATCGCTGCTGACCACCGCGCCGCCGGGGACGGCGTCGTTGTGATCCTCGGTGAGGCTGGACGTGAGGTCGGCGGTGGCCAGCGTGGCCTCCACGGCACTGCGCTGCAGACCCGTGAGGTCCGGCACCACAGTCCACCGTCCGCTACCCAGCCACCACGCGCCCATCCCGATCGCGCTCGCGAGCATCATCACGATCATCATCCAGACGATGAAGGCGCGCCGGTTGCGAGCACGCTCGCGCAGGTAGGGATCGTCGTGGGGAAGCTGCTTCCAGGGCTGGTGTCTTGATCCGCCGTTGCGCATGTCCGGTCCACCGGTCACCCCATCGGCCCTGGCCAGGGCCTGGGTGCCCTGCGGTCCATGTCCGGTGGGTGGGGCGGCCACCGCGGTGGGTGCGCCCGCCGCGGCCATCGACCGAGCGGCCGCAGGCACGGGTACCGGAACTCGGTCGATCCCCAGACCGATGCGCACCGCCTGCAGGTCGCGCAGGAACGCCGACGCATCCGGAGGGCGGGCCGCCGGGTCCCGACGGGTAGCCCGCACGACCAGGGCGTCCAGCGGTGCGGGCACTTCGGCGCCTGCCGTACTAGGGGCTGGCATGTCGTCGTTGACGTGGCGATAGGCCACCGACAGTGCGGTTTCCCCGGTGTATGGCGGTGCCCCGGTGAGCAGCTCGAACAGCAGCACGCCAGCGGCGTAGACGTCGCTTCGGGCGTCGGCCGCCCCGGTTGCGACCTGCTCTGGCGAGAGGTAGGCGACCGTGCCGAGAATGACGTCGCCGGTGCTGCTGACCTCGGCGGCCGCGCGAACCAGCCCGAAGTCCGCCACCTTCACCACGCCGCCGGGCCCGATGAGGACGTTCTCCGGTTTGATGTCGCGATGAACCAGTCCCTCCCGGTGCGCCGCCGCCAGTGCCGAGAGCACCATGTCGGCCACCGCGATGGCCAGCGGTACCGGCAGCCTGCCGTGCTGACGTAGCAGGTCCCGCAACGTTCCACCGTCCACCAGTTCCATCACCAGGAACACGTGGTCACCAGCGGACGAGGAGTCGACGCCCTGGTCATGAACCCCGACTACCCCGGGATGGTGCAGCCGCGCAGCCGCGCGGGCCTCCCGTTCGAAGCGCTGCAGGAACATCGGGTCGGCAGCGAACCGGGGGGCCATCACCTTGATGGCGACCGGACGCTCCAGCCGGGTGTCCGTGCCCCGGTAGACGGTGGACATGCCGCCGCGGGCCAGCACGGGACCGACCCGGTAGCGCCCGTCGAGCAGGGTGCCGACCAGGTTCCCGGCGTGATCGGGCCCCCGTCGTTCCACAGTCTGAGGATCGTAAAGGTTTCGCCCGGACCCTACAGACCCGGCGCTGCCCGAACGGCGGAAGGGCGCCGGCTGGCGGGTATGGCATGGTGACCACTGTGAGCGACATCCCTATCGCCCCGGACGTGCTCGATCCCGAGGTGGTGGTACTGCCGCTACCCGACGTGGCGCAACGGCTCGGGCTGCCGGTGACCCGGGTGCACCAGATGCTGCGTGACGGGCAGCTGCTGGGGGTGCGCCGCCACGGAGTGGCGGTGGTACCCGCTGAGTTCCTGAGCGGTGACGCTGTCGTCAAGGGGCTGCCCGGCACGATCACCCTGCTGCGCGACGCCGGCTACTCCACCGAGGAGATCCTGCGCTGGCTGTTCACCGCGGAGGACTCGCTGCCCGGTACCCCCATCGGTGCGCTGCGGACCGACCGGGGCCGCGAGGTGAAGCGTCGCGCCCAAGCAATGGGGTTCTGATCGGGTGCAGTGCTCCAATCCCTGATCGGGCGCGGTATCCTCGCGAGCATTTCTCAGTGGTCTAGCTGGGGACTGTTGCTGGGTCAGGCAAAGGGAGGGCACTGATGCTCAGAAGGCTCGGAAAGCTCGTGGCTCTTGCGGGGATCGCCCAGGCGGCGGTCCGGTATGCCAAGAACAACCCCGACAAGGTCAACAAGATCGCCGACCAGGCCGGCCGTTTCGTCGACGAGCGCACCAAGGGCAAGTACCACAACCAGATCGACGGCGCGGTGCGCAAGGTCCAGGACGCCACCAACCGGCGTCCTGAGTAGCGAGTCACCCGGTCAGGGTCGAAGAACTAGCTGGGTCCGAAGCCGGCCCCGTCGAACCGGTCCACAGTGGTGAACTGTTCGATGGGGCGGCAGCGGAGCTTGCGGATCGTCCGCACCGGGTGCTTGCGATCAGGCTGGCGACCGCATGGCCGTCAGGATGAGAGACTGGCGAGCATGGCAGTGAACTCGTTCATGGTCCCGCTCGGCACGCCGGCTCCGCCGTTCACCCTGCCGTCCCTCGACGGCCAGACCGTAAGCTCTGACGGCCTCGCCCCCGGTCGGCCACTGCTGGTGATGTTCCTGTCCAATCACTGCCCCTATGTCCGGCACATCGAGCGGGAACTCGGGTCGCTGGTCGCCGAGTACAGCGAGCGAGACGTGGCCGCGGTGGCGATCTGCAGCAACGACATCGAGACCTATCCCGCCGACGCCCCGGACGGGCTGACCGAGCAGGTCCACCGCGCCGGGTTCACGTTCCCGTACCTGCTCGACGACACCCAGGAGATTGCGCTGGCCTACCGGGGCGCGTGCACCCCGGACTTCTTCCTGTATGACGCCGGGCGCAAGCTCGTGTACCGGGGCGAGTTCGACGAGTCCCGCCCGCGCAACGACACTCCCGTGACCGGCAGGGCGTTGCGCGTGGCTCTGGAGCTGGTGCTGGCCGGGCAGCCGGTACCTGAACCGCAGGTGCCCAGCATGGGGTGCGGCATCAAGTGGAAGCCGGGCAACGAGCCGGGCTGACCGCCCGTTCCGGTTGACCGCGCATCCTCGATGTCCCCCGTAGATGCTCAGTACCACTGACCGGAAGTAGCCACGGCGATACCCCCTTTACGGGATCTTGAGACGGGCCGCCTAATCTGCCCGCCCGTGGAAGCGGATCACACCTCACCGGGCCGTCGGAACGCCGACGGCCCGGTGATCGGCCAGACCGGAGCCCGGTTCGGTGGCACGGCGGGACGTCGTAGCCGGGCGGTCGAGCCACCGGAGGAGGACGATGCCGTTGCGGCCCAACATCAACGCGGAGATCAGGTCGTCGGCCAGGCCGACGCCCGGTTCCCTTCTCTCTTGCGCGGTTGGCGGCGCAAGCTTGAGGAGCAGGACCACCAGCAGCCGGACCACGAGCAGCCGGCAGCGGAGGCCACTGGCGCGCAGCGCCCGGCCGGCCAGCAGCAGGCCGGGCCGGCGGGCGCGGCACAGCCGGAGATCGCATCGCCGGTGCTCCAGCCTGACGGTAGCGACGAGGCGGATGGGACCGACTGGGACAGGTCGAAGGAGATCTACGACTTGGTGCGGCCTTACTTCTGGACCGGAGGACGGACCGCGGCGCGGGTCGACCTTTCGGTCGAGACCCTGGTCTCGGCAACCGGTCGCCCACCCGATCCGACGGCCCGTCCGGAGCACCGAACGATTCTGCGGCTCTGCGCCACCCCCCACTCGGTCGCGGAGCTCGCCGCCCTGCTGTCGATACCGCTGGGAGTGGCCCGGGTACTGCTGGGAGACCTGGCCGCGACGGGTAGCGTCGCGGTACACCGGACGGTAGGCGCTGCTGACGCCGCACCGGACGTCGCCTTGATGCAGCGGGTGCTCAACGGCCTGCAGCGACTGTAGATCCGGGGTCAGAGCCGGCCGACCGCGGTCACCCGCACGACCGCCGTCCCGGACTCCTCGGAGGCGGGCAGGTCGACCTCGGCGCTGATGCCCCAGTCGTGATGTCCAGCCGGGTCGTCCAGGATCTGCCGCACAACCCACCGACCGGGCTGGTAGTCGATGATCAGCAGGTGCGGGCCACGGGCGTCAGCGCCGGTGCCGATCTCGATATGGTCGTCGAAGTACGGCTCCACGGCCTGGCGCCAGGATTCGGCGTCCCATCCACTGTCCACGTCGAGCTCCCCGAGCTCGTCCCAGCGCCGGTGGGCAGCGAGTTCCACCCGGCGGAACAGCGCGTTGCGGACCAGTACCCGGAAAGCCCGCGCGTTGGCCGTCACCGGCGGTGGACGCTGATCCACCAGCGCCGGTGACGCATCCTGTGCCTCGGGGTCACGCAGTTTCTCCCACTCGTCCACCAGGCTGGAGTCGACCTGACGAACCAGTTCCCCGAGCCATTCCTGCAGGTCACGGAGTTCGTCGGTCTTGGCGTCCTCGGGCACCGTGCGGCGCAGCGCCTGGTAGGCGTCGGCGAGGTAGCGCAGCACCAAGCCCTCCGAGCGGGCCAGGCCGTAGAATCCGACGTACTCGGTGAAGGTCATCGCCCGCTCGGCAAGGTCGCGGGCCACCGACTTGGGGGACAGCCGGTGGTCGTCCACCCACGGGTGACCCCGCCGGTAGGTATCCAGCGCGGCGTTCAGCAGGTCGGCCAGCGGCATCGGGTAGGTCACGTCCTCCAGTAGCCGCATCCGCTCCTCGTACTCGATGCCTTCGGCCTTCATCGCCGCCACGGCCTGTCCCTTGGCCTTCGACAGCTGGGCGCCCAGTACCTGCCGCGGATCGTCCAAAGTGGCCTCGAGCACCGACAACACGTCCAACGGGTAGTCCGGCGAGTCCTGATCGAGCAGCTCGATCGCGGCCAGCGCGAACACCGACAGCGCCTGATTGAGGGCGAAATCCAGCTGTAGATCACCGGTGAGCCGCACGGTGCGGCCGTCGGCATCCGGGATGGCCAGCCGCTCGACGACGCCGGCGGTCAGCAACGCACGGTAGATCGCGATAGCCTGGCGGATATGCTGGCGCTGCGCGGGGCGATCCTCATGGTTGTCGGTGAGCAGGCGGCGCATGGCGGTGAAGGCGTCGCCGGGCCGGTTGGCGACGTTGAGCAGCATCGCGTGACTCACCGCAAAGCTGGATGTCAGCGGTTCCGGGTCGGCCGCGACCAGCCGGGCGAAGGTGCGATCACTCCAGGACACCGATCCCTCGGGGGGTTTCTTGCGCACCACCTTGCGGAGCTTGCGGGGGTCGTCGCCCGCCTTGGCCAGCGCCTTGGTGTTCTCCACCACGTAGTCGGGGGCCTGCACGACGACATCACCTGCGGTGTCGTAGCCGGCCCGCCCAGCCCGCCCGGCGATCTGGTGGAACTCCCGGGCGGTGAGATGGCGGGTGCGGGTCCCGTCATACTTGCCCAGCGCGGTGAGCAGCACGGTGCGGATCGGCACGTTGATCCCCACCCCGAGGGTGTCCGTGCCGCAGATAATCTTCAACAGGCCGGCCTGGGCGAGCCGCTCGACGAGCCGGCGATACCGCGGCAGCATCCCAGCGTGGTGCACGCCGATCCCGTGGCGGACCAACCTGGACAGCGTTCGCCCAAAACCGGTGGCGAACCGGAACCCGCC
>JBOHFU010000174.1:0-7221 GCA_050699675.1 Pseudonocardiaceae bacterium | reverse complement strand
GTGTTGCCCGGCTGGGTGGATAGCCACACCCATCTGGTCTTCGCCGGTGACCGGGCCGCCGAGTTCGCCGCCCGCAGTGCCGGGGCCCGTTACACCCCGGGCGGGATCATGGACACGGTCACCGCGACCCGGGAGGCATCCGATGTCACGCTGTCCGCGACGCTGCGGCGGCACCTGGCCGAGGCGATGGCACAGGGCACCACCTGCCTGGAGACCAAGACCGGCTACGGGCTCACCGTCGTGGACGAGCAGCGGTCGGCACGGATCGCCGCCGAAGTCGTTGATGAGGTGACGTTTCTCGGGGCGCATCTGGTGCCGCCCGACGTGCCGGCCGCCGACTACCTGCGCCTGGTCACCGGGGAGATGCTCGACGCGGTCGCGCCTCATGTGTCATGGGTGGATGTGTTCTGCGATCGCGGCGCCTTCGACGCCGACGCCGCCGCGCAGGTGCTGGCGGCCGGTCGCGCTCGGGGGCTGGGTCTACGGGTGCACGGCAACCAGCTGGGCCCGGGGCCCGGCGTGCGGCTGGCCGTCGAGCACGGGGCGGCCAGCGTGGACCACTGCACCCACCTGTCGCCGTCCGATGTGGATGCGCTGGCGGCGTCGTCGACGGTGGCCACGCTGCTGCCGGCGTGCGACCTGTCCTGCCGTGCGCCGCTGCCCGATGCCCGCGCGCTGCTGGACGCGGGCGTGACGGTGGCCTTGGCCACCAACTGCAACCCGGGCTCGTCCTACACCACGTCGATGGCGTTCTGCGTGGCGACCGCGGTGCTGCAGATGGGGATGAGCGTGCCCGAGGCCGTCCGGGCGGCCACCGTGGGCGGAGCCCGCGCATTGCGTCGCACCGACGTCGGTGTGCTGCGGCCGGGGGCGCGGGCCGACGTGCATGTGCTCGACGCCCCGTCCGCGGTGCACCTCGCCTACCGCCCCGGCGTGCCACTGACCTGGGCGGTGTGGCAGCGGGGGCATCGAGTGGCCTGACGTCCGGCGCGGTGCGAGGCTGGTGGACATGGAATACACGCAGCTGGGCCGCAGCGGCCTGTCAGTGTCCCGACTGTGCCTGGGGACGATGAACTTCGGCCCGGAGACCACTGAGACCGACAGCCACGCGATCATGGATCGGGCCCACGAGCAGGGCGTCAACTTCTTCGATACCGCGAACGTTTATGGCTGGCAGCGCGGGAAAGGGCGCACCGAACAGATCATTGGCCGGTGGTTCGCCACTGGCGGCGGGCGCCGCGAGCGCACCGTGCTGGCGACCAAGCTCTACGGCTCGATGGGGGACTGGCCCAACGAAACCAAGCTCTCCGCGCTGAACATCCGGCGGGCCTGCGACGAGTCGCTGCGCCGGCTGCAGACCGACCATATCGATCTCTACCAGATGCACCACGTGGACCGGGCCACCCCGTGGGAGGAGATCTGGGAGGCCATGTCGGTGCTCCGGCAGCAGGGAAAGATCATCTATGTCGGCTCGTCGAACTTCGCCGGTTGGCACCTGGCGGCCGCCCAGGAGACGGCCCGCCGGCAGCGCGTCACCGGTCTGGTCAGCGAGCAGTCCATCTACAACCTGCTCACCCGGTGGGCCGAGCTGGAGGTACTGCCCGCCGCGCGGGACTACGGCATCGGGCTGATCCCGTGGTCGCCGCTACACGGTGGCCTGCTCGCCGGTGTGCTGCGAAAACAACGTGAGGGCGGTAGTTCGCGGGGCAGCTCGGAGCACTCGGCCGGCGCGCTGCAGGCGAACCGGGAGCGCATCGAGGTCTACGAGAAGCTGTGTGCCGACCTCGGCGAGGACCCCGCCACCGTCGGCCTGGCCTGGCTACTGCACCAGGACGGGGTCACCGCGCCGATCGTCGGCCCGCGCACTGTCGAGCAGCTGGACGGCTCGCTACGGGCCATCGAGATCACGCTGGACGCCGACGTGCTGAACCGGCTCGACGAGCTGTTCCCCCCGCCGGGACCCAACGGCGCCAAACCCGCCCCGGAGGCCTACGCGTGGTAACTCCCACCGGACCGGGTCAGGCACCGGTCGTCAGCCTTCGAGATTGTCCGGCTCGTCGGCCTCGTCGCGGGCCAGGAACGTGGCCAACCGCTCGATGGCGTCCTCGAACTCCGGGTGCTCATCGACGAAGGTGCGCATCCGGGCCGCCAGCCACTCGACGCTGAGCTGTTCATCGCCGCGTCGGTCCTCGAGTTCCTCGATGCCGCGGTCGGTGAAGTACACCTCGGGGGTCAGCGTTCGAGGGCGGCGGTGATGAGTTCGCGCTGCTCGACTTCGTGCACCTTGGCCGACCCCGCCGAGGGGGCCGCCATGGCACGCCGAGAGATCCGCTTCAGCGTGCCCAGCCGCTCGGGCATCAGGTCAGGCAGGCTCAGCCCGTAGAACGGCCAGGCGCCCTGGTTGGCGGGTTCCTCCTGCACCCAGCGCACATCGGAGGCGTTCGGGTAGCGATCCAGCGCCGCTGCCAGCCGCCGCTTGGGCACGGGGTAGAGCTGCTCGATGCGCACGATCGCAACGTCGGAGATGCCACGCTGTTGGCGTGCGGCGTTCAGCTCGTAGCTGATCTTGCCGCTGCACAGCAGCACCCGGCGCACCGCCGAGGGGTCGGTGACCATCGGGTCGTCGAGTACCGAGGCGAACCGCCCTGAGGTGAAGTCCTCCACCGGGCTCACCGCCGCCTTGAGCCGCAGCATCGACTTCGGCGTGAACACCACCAACGGCCGGTGCACCCCGTCCAGGGCGTGCCGGCGTAGCAGGTGGAAGTAGTTCGCCGGAGTGGACGGTTGCGCCACGGTCATCGAGCCCTCGGCGCAGAGCTGCAGGAACCGCTCAATCCGTCCAGACGTATGGTCCGGGCCCTGCCCCTCGTGGCCGTGCGGCAACAGCAGCACGACGTCGGAACGTTGGCCCCACTTGGCCTCACCGGAGGAGATGAACTCGTCGATCACCGGCTGCGCGCCGTTGGTGAAGTCGCCGAACTGCGCCTCCCAGAGCACCAGGGCGTCCGGGTTGGCCACCGAGTAGCCGTATTCGAAGCCCACCGCCGCGAACTCGGACAGTGCCGAGTCGTGGGCCATGAATTTCGCCTGGCCCTCGGCGAGGTTCATCAGCGGCGTGTACTCGGTCCCGGTCCTGCGGTCGATCAGCACCGAGTGTCGCTGCACGAAGGTGCCCCGCCGGGTGTCCTGACCGGACAGCCGCACCTTCCGGCCGTCCAGGCATACCGAACCGAATGCCAGCAACTCGGCGAAAGCCCAGTCGATGCCACCCTCGCGGGCCATCTTCGCCCGCTTCTCCAGCACCGGCCTGACCCGCGGGTGCGGAGTGAAGCCTTCGGGCAGGTTGACGTGCGCGTCGGCGATCAGCTCGATGACGCTGCGGTCCACCCCGGTGGACAGTCCGGTGGGCACGATCTGCTCGGCTTCCACCGACTCGCTCGGTGCCGCAGCGCGCTTCTCCAGCTCGCGCACCTTGTTGAACACGTGCTCGAGCTGGTGTGCGTAGTTCTTCAGCACGCGCTCGGCCTCCTCCACGGACATGTCCCCGCGGCCGATGAGTGCCTCGGTGTAGCGCTTGCGCACCGATCGCTTGGTGTCGATGACGTCGTACATCTTCGGCTGCGTCATCGACGGGTCGTCGCCCTCGTTGTGACCGCGGCGGCGGTAGCAGATCATGTCGATCACGACGTCCTTTTGGAATGCCTGCCGGTATTCCACCGCCAGCTTGGCCACCCACACGCAGGACTCCGGGTCGTCGCCGTTCACGTGGAATACCGGGGCGCCGATCATCTTCGCGACGTCGGTCGAGTACTCGCTGGACCGCGCGTACTGCGGCGCCGTGGTGAAGCCGACCTGGTTGTTCACGATCACGTGCACGGTGCCGCCGGTGCGGTATCCGCGCAGTTGCGAGAGGTTGAGCGTCTCGGCTACCACGCCTTGCCCGGCGAAGGCGGCGTCGCCGTGCAGTGCCACCGGCAGCACGGTGAAACCGTTTGGGCCCTTGTCCAGGATGTCCTGTTTGGCTCGCACGATGCCCTCGAGCACGGGGTCCACGGCTTCCAGGTGCGACGGGTTGGAGGTCAGGGTCACCGTGGTCTCGCCTTCGCCGAGGTACCGGTAGTACTTGCCTTCGGCGCCCAGGTGGTACTTGACGTCACCGGAGCCGTGCGCCTGGCCGGGATCCAGGTTGCCTTCGAACTCGCGGAAGATTTGCTCGTACGACTTGCCCACGACGTTGGCCAGCACGTTGAGCCGGCCGCGATGTGGCATGCCGAGCACCACCTCGTCCAGGTTGTATTCGGCGGCCTTGTCCAGCACGGCGTTCAGCAGCGGGATGACGGTTTCGGCGCCCTCCAGCGAGAACCGCTTCTGGCCGACGTACTTGGTCTGCAGGAAGGTCTCGAAGGACTCCGCGGCGTTGAGCATGGTGAGGATGTATGTCTGTTCGCGGCGGTTGGGCTTGTCGTGCACCCGCTCCACGCGCTCCTGCAACCATTGCCGCTCGTCGGGCGCCAGGATGTGCATGTACTCCACGCCGACGTTGCGGCAGTAGGCGTCCCGCAGCACGCCCAGGACGTCGCGCAGCTTCATGCTCGACTGCCCGGCGAACCCACCCACAGCGAATTCCCGGTCCAGGTCCCACAGAGTCAGACCGTGGCTGAGCACGTCGAGATCGGGGTGTTTGCGTAACCGGTAGTTCAGTGGGTCGGTGTCGGCCATCAGGTGGCCGCGAGTGCGGTAGGCGTCGATGAGCTCGAGCACCCGGGCGGTCTTGTGAACCTCCCCCTCGGGGATGTCCTGTACCCAGCGCACCGGCTCGTAGGGGACGCGCAGCGAGACGAAGACGTCGTCATAGAAGTCGTCCTCGCCGAGCAGCAGGCCGTGTACCCAGCGCAGGAACTCCCCGGACTCGGCACCCTGGATGATGCGGTGATCGTAGGTGGAGGTGAGTGTAATGATCTTGCTGATGGCCATGTCGGCGAGTGCTTCGTCGCTGGCGCCCTGGAACGCCGCCGGGTACTCCATCGCGCCGACGCCGACGATCGTGCCCTGCCCGGACATCAGCCGGGGCACCGAGTGGTTGGTGCCGATGGTGCCTGGATTGGTCAGTGAGATCGTGGTGTCCGAGAGGTCATCAGCGGTGAGTTTGCCGTCGCGGGCCCTGCGGATGATGTCCTCGTAGGCCTGCCAGAACTCGGCGAAAGCCATCGCCTCGCAGCCCTTGATCGAGGCGACGACGAGGTTGCGGCCCCGGTCGGTACGGAGGTCGATCGCCAGGCCCAGGTTGACGTGCTCAGGCGCCACGACGGCGGGTTTGCCCTGCTCGTCGGTGGTGTAGTGGCGGTTCATCTGCGGGAAGCCGGCCAACGCGCGCACCACTGCGTACCCGATGAGGTGGGTGAAGCTGATCTTGCCACCGCGGGTTCGCTTGAGGTGGTTGTTGATCACGATGCGGTTGTCGGCAAGCAGCTTCGCCGGGACCGCGCGCACGCTGGTCGCCGTCGGCAGGCCCAGCGAGGACTCCATGTTCGCCACCACGCGGGCCGCTGCGCCGCGCAGCGGGGTGGTGGTGTCCGGCTCGAGGGTGCCCTGCTCCAGGTCGTCCTGCGCCTCGGCCCGCAAGACGATCGGTTCCTTCGCGGTGACACTGGTCGCCCGTGCGTGCCGCTGCGTCGCCTTTTTGTGGGGCGCCTGGTGTTGGGACGCTTGGTGTTGGGGTGGCTGCTTCGGGGCTGGCACTGCACCGTTGCTGCCGGGTGGCCCGGATCGGTAGTCGGCGAAGAAGTCGTGCCAGGCGGGGTCCACGGCCGAGGGGTTGGCCAGGAACTGTTCGTACATCTCCTCGACGAGCCACTCGTTGGGGCCGAACTGCACGGAGCGGTCGTCGGGAGTGGAGCTGCTGCGGGACACTGCGGGGGCTCGCCTCAATCCGTTCTGTTCGGTCGCTGAGCTGCTTCCAGGCTAGCCCCCGCCGGGTCGCCTGAGGCACCGCGTGGCGCCGTGTCGGTCAGGCCGCAACGGTCCCGTCCGGCGAACCCGCGGCCCACAGCCGGGCGTAGTGCCCGCCCGCCGCGAGCAGCTCGGGATGACGGCCCTGCTCCACGACCCGCCCGCCGTCGAGCACGACGATCCGGTCGGCCTTGGCTGCGGTGGCCAGCCGGTGCGCGATGACGATGGTGGTGCGGCGCGCGGCGAGCCGGTCCGCGGCCGCCAGCACCACCGACTCGGTGGCCGGATCCAGCGCGGCGGTGGCCTCGTCGAGCAGCAGCAGGTCGGGCTCAACCAGCTCGGCGCGGGCCAGCGCGAGTAGCTGCCGCTGCCCGGCGGACAGGCCCTGCCCACGCTCGCCGACCGGCTGGCGGAAACCGTGCGGTAGTGCCGCGACGGCCGCCAGCGCGCCGACCCGGCGCGCCGCGGCTTCGACCTCGGCCGGGCTTGCCCGCGGCGCGCCGTATCCGATGTTGCCCGCGACGTCGCCGCGGAACAGATGCGCCTCCTGCGGCACCACACCCAGCCGGTGGTGAAACGCCGCCGGGTCGTAACGTCGCAGATCCACTCCGTCGACCAGCACCGTCCCTGCAACCGGGTCATAGAACCGGGCCAGCAGCTTGACCAGGGTGGACTTTCCTGCCCCGGTGGCCCCTACCAGTGCGACGGTCTCACCTGGCGCGATCCGCAGTGACACCCCCGCCAACGCGGGTTGCGCTGCGCCGGGGTAGCGGAAGGTGACGTCACGCAGCTCCACCTCACCGCGCAATCGAGCGGGCACCGGCACGGCATCGGCGCCCGGGGACGGCACCGAGGTCGGTGTGTGCAGCAGGTCCCGGATGCGCCGCAACCCGACCGCGGCCTGCTGGTAGCTGTCGAAGACCTGGGACAGCTGTTGTACGGGCGCGAAGAACAACCCCAGGTAGAGCAGGAATGCGACGAGCACGCCAGGGGTGACGGTGCCCGCAGCGACCCGGGACGCCGCAACACCCAGCACCGCGGCATGCGCCAGGTCGGAGAGCATCGCGACGAACGGGAAGTAGGTGGCGATATAGCGCTGAGCGCGCAGCCGGGTGCGACGGTAGGCGTCACTGCGAGCGGCGAAATCCTGGGCCGAGCGTCGCTCCCGGGTGAACGCCTGCGCCACCCGGACGCCGGAGACGTTTTCCTGCAGGTCGGCGTTGACCTCGCTGATCTGCTCCCGAGCCTGCGTATAGGCCACCGACGACCGTC
>JBOHFU010000173.1:0-7222 GCA_050699675.1 Pseudonocardiaceae bacterium | reverse complement strand
ATGGGCCGGGTCGGTGATGTTCCACAGTCGCACGATCCGGTCGGCGCCGCCGCTGGCCAGGGTGTGCCCATCGGGGCTGAACGCCACCGAGTAGACGGAGTTGGTGTAGCCGGTGAGGGGTTGGCCTAGGGGTGTGGGGTGGGTCGGGTCGGTGACGTTCCACAGTCGCACGGTCCGGTCCCGGCTGCCGGTGGCCAGGGTGTGCCCGTCGGGGCTGAACGTCACTGCGCGGACATAGTCGGTGTGGTCGGCCAGCGGTGGGCCCAGGATTGTGGGGCGGGCGGGGTCGGTGATGTTCCACAGTCGCACGGTGTAGTCGTCGCTGGCGCTGGCCAGGGTGTGCCCGTCCGGGCTGAACGCCACCGAGTAGACGAAGTTGGTGTGGCCGGCCAGCGGTGGGCCCAGGGGTGTGGGGTGGGTGGGGTCGGTGACGTTCCACAGTCGCACGGTCTGGTCTTCGCCTGCGCTGGCCAGGGTGTGCCCATCGGGGCTGAACACCACCGCCCGGACGGTGTTGGTGTGGCCGGCCAGCGGTGGGTCCAGGGGTGTGGGGTGGGTCGGGTCGGTGACGTTCCATAACCGCACGGTCTGGTCTTTGCTGCCGCTGGCCAGGGCGCGCCCATCCGGGCTGAACGCCACTGAGAAGACGAAGTCGGTGTGGCCGGCCAGCGGTGGGCCCAGGGGTGTGGGGTGGGTGGGGTCGGTGACGTTCCACAGTCGCACGGTCTGGTCGACGCTGCCGGTGGCCAGGGTGCGCCCGTCCGGGCTGAACACCGCCGTGGTGACGAAGTTGGTGTGGCCGGTCAGCGGGGTAGCCAAAACGGCGTTCCCCATGCTGACCAGGGCCGTGTTGAGGTCCAGAGTCGGCCGCATGCGGTAGGCGGTGAGGCTGAGTTGAGCCGCCAGGGACGCATCAGTGCTGCGCAGCCGGTCAGCTTGAGCGGTGATCTGGTTGAAGATGGCGTTGTCGCGTTCTTCCTGCGCGGTGGCGCTCTGGTGGAAGGCGACGGCCGCGGCCCCCGAGGCAACCAGCGCCAGCACGGACAACATGACGAGCACAATGCGGCGGAGCCTGACGGTGCGGCGTTGCTGTTCTGTGGAGGCAGCGAGAAACGCGGACGCGGCGGGGCTCAGGTCGCCCTCGTTCGACATCGAGGCGGCCCGGGTGCGGGCGGCCTCCAGGCGGCTGCCCCGATACAACCCAGCGGTATCCCGGCCCGCCCGGGTCCACGCGGCGGCGGCTTCCTCGAGTTCTTGGCGGATCAGGTTGCCGGCCCGGTCGGTGTCGATCCACTGGCGCAGCCGCGGCCAGGCGCGCAGCAGGGCCTCGTGGGCGATCTCGGCGGTGTCGGTGCCCAAGGTGATCAACCGGGCGTCAGCGAAGGTGGTCAGTACTCGGGTGGCGGCCTTGGTGTCGGGCAGGTCGGCCAGGCGGACCCGACGTGGGGTGTCCTCGGTGCCGCCTTCCCCGAGGTGCACCATGCGCAGCAGCACCAGCTGGGCGGTGTCCTGCTCGGTCGCGGTCAGCTTCGCGTAGCAGTCTTCGGCGGTGCGGGTGACCGCGTCCCAGATGCCGCCGGTGGCCGCATACCCGGCCAGGGTCAACAGGTCGCCGTCGCGTTGCTGCCAGGTTTCGAACAAGGCGTGGGACAGCAACGGCAGCCCGCCGTTCCCGCTGGCGTGTTCGGCGTTGTCGCCTGTCCGCAGGTCGCGAAGCATGAGCGTGACGAGTCCGGGTTCGAGTGCCAGGCCGGCTTGCGCGGCGGGCTTTTCGATGGCGGCACGCAGCTCGTCGGTGCTCATCGGGGTGACGATGAGCTGGCTGTGCTGCAGGGCCGCGACCAGCTGGGGTTCGGCCGCGCACTGGGCGTAGAAACCCGCCCGCAGGCCGAGCACCACCAGCGCGGTCGAGGCGGCGGCCGCGCTCAGCGCGTCGAGGAACGTCTGCCGTTCTTTGGCGTCCTCGCAGGCGGTGAAGACCTCCTCGAACTGGTCAACCACCAGGACCAGGCGGCGGCCAGTGATATTCTCACCGCGGGCGTGGCGGGACAGCACCGCCTCGGCCACCGAGCTCAGCTCGGCCGGGTCAGCGGCGAGCCGGGTACGGAGGGTGTCTGCCGTCTCGCCGGCCAGCGGGGCAAGCCGGCTGGCCAGGGTGGCGATCGGGTGGGCACCGGGGGCGAACACCACCCGCGGCCAGGCCCGGGACCCCGGTATGTTTGGCAGGCCCGCATCCAATGCAGGGATCAACCCCGCACGCAGCAGTGAGGATTTCCCCGATCCCGACGGCCCGACCACGACCAGCATGCCCGCGCCGTCACGCTGTTCGGCCAGCCGGGTCACCAGTTCTGCGGTAAGCGCCTCGCGGCCGAAAAAATACCGGGCGTCGGCGACGTCATACGCTTTCAGACCCCGGTACGGGCAGGTTCCCTCCGCAGGGACTTTCCCGGGCAGCACCGGTGGCTGGAAAGCCGGGTTGGGTGCCAGCACCAGCTCCCCGGTTCGGCCCGCGGCATACCGGCGCGGTCGGGACCGGCCTTGTTCGGGCAGTGCCCGGTCCAGGCACCGGTAGAGGTGATCGAGGGTCAGCTCGCGTGGACCCGCCGGGTCTCCGTCGCGCAGCAGCCGGATCAGCTCACCGGTGAACGCGGTATAGCGCTCCCCAGTCGGGGCCAGCGCCAACTCCTCCGGCGCTGCCGAGGCCAGCAGGTAGCCACCCGGGGAGCGGGTGGTGGCGAAACCGTCGAGATCGGCCGGGTAGGGCGAGCCGGTCGCCCGCCCGGAAAAACAACAATCAAGCAGCACGATGACCGACCGCGCCCGGCTTTTGGCCAGCTCCTCGCGCAGCGCCGCATACGGCAGCGCCGTGTAGCCCAGCCCGTCGCGCAGGTGGTCGGTGGCCTGGGTGGCCAGGTACAGCTCACCGTGTGCGTCGAGCAGGCCATGGCCCAGATAGCAGACCACCAGCACATCCTCGGCTTGTGCTGCTGCCGCGGTCAGCTCCCGGCCGAACACCAGCGGGCTGGCCGGGTCCAGCAGCGTACGCACCTGGTCGGGGTGCGCCCCGCAGCGCTGCACGACTGTGGTGGCCAGGTCGGCGACCGTGGCGGACACCGCCGGCAGGTCCGGCAGCTCCGAACCAGCCCTATGCCTGCCGGTCCCGGCCAGCAGGATGCGCACACCGGCGCCGGTCAGCGCCGCCATTCATGGCTGCTTTCCGGCACCGGTGCCATCCAGCGTCGCCTCCAGCTGGGTGACCACCGAGCGGATCTCCTCCGTGGTCAATCCCCGGACATGCTCAGCGGTGAGCGTGATCTCCGCGCCGTCGGGCCGTCGTGCGCTCACTGACACTTTCCCGCGCTGGCGCCGGATCCAGGAGATCAGCACACTGGCCACCGCCGTCGCCACTCCAGCCTGCCCCACCGTGACCATGAGCACGTCGGCCACCGATCCCATCGTGCCGGGCTGCGGGGCCGTCACCACAGGCCGTACCCACCCGCGCAACTCGTCGTGACCTGCCAGCCATACCTCCAGTGACCGCATCGCGGCGGTGGCATCGTCTCCGGCGACGGTAAGCCTGACCTGCATGAGCTACCCATTACCTGGTCGTGGGGTGGACGGTCAACACCGCGGGTGAACTCCTCAGGGCAACAAGACTGAGTCCCCCCCTTCCTCGGATCCGCGCTGCCGCGCTCGGGTCCGGTGAGAAACAGGGATGCAGTCCACCACTGTGGTCCGGTAAGAATCGGGGAATGCAGCCCACCACTGTGGCCAGCAACGGCATCGAGATCGCCTACGAGACGTTCGGTGCACCGGGTGATCGCCCGCTGCTGCTCGTGATGGGGGTGGGCGCCCAGATGCTTGCTTGGCATCCCGAGCTGTGCGCGGCGCTGGCCGCCGAGGGCTTCTTCGTGGTGCGCTACGACAACCGCGACGTGGGGCTGTCCACCCACCTGCACGACGCGCCACCGCCAAATCTGGGCGCGGCGATGGGCGGTGACTTCTCCTCGGCGTCCTACCGGCTCGAGGACATGGCCGATGACGCGGTCGGGCTGCTCGACGCGCTCGGGCTGGACCGGGCCCATGTGGTCGGCGCCTCGCTCGGCGGAATGATCGCGCAGACGATGGCCATCATGCACCCCGACCGGGTCCGCAGCCTCACCTCCATCATGTCCACCCCCGGGATCGGCATCGGGTCAGCCACCCCGGCGGCCCAGGCCGCCTTTGCCGCCCCGCCACCGGCAAGCCGCGCGGAGGTGGTGGAGTGGACCGTGACCATCCTGAAAATCATCGGCTCACCCGGTTACCCGATGGACGAGGCCTGGGTCCGTGAGGTGGCCGGGCAGTCCTACGACCGCGGTTTCGACCCGGCCAGCGTAGACCGCCAGGGGCTGGCAATCTACGCCTCCGGCGATCGCACCGCGGCGCTAGCCGGCGTCACGACGCCCGCCCTGGTAGTGCACGGCGAAGCCGACTCGCTGATCCAGTTGCCCGGGGGCCAAGCCACCGCCGCGGCACTCCCCAACGCGGAGCTGCTCGTGCTGCCCGGCATGGGGCACGACCTACCGCGTGGGATCTGGCCGACGCTGGTAGCGGCGATCAGCCGGCTCGCCGACCGCGCCGAGGCCCTGCACAACTGATGCCATGAAGGAGTGGGGCCTCCGCTCCTTCATGGCATCAGGGCCGGTCCAGCAGCTCTGGTGTCGAGCTCGGCGCACCTAGAGCACTCAAGATCCGGCCACCCCACACCGTGACGTGGCCAGCCTGACATCACCACCGCGAGGAGGTTCGCGGCCAGGACGAGATAACGGCGCAGGTGTAGGTGAGATACTGGCCGGCGGCGCAGCCGACCACGCGAGGGGAGCGCAGAACCATGCCCGACGATCGCCGCGGCTCGCAGCCGATGACTCCGTGGCAGGCGTGGCTGTCGATGTTCGGCATCCGGGCGCCGCTGTCCGGTGACGTGACCCAGGACATCGCGGCCTCGGTCGGCGGCCAACTCGGCCTGCTCAACATCAACGCCACCCGCTCCGGCGATCCCGCGTTGGAGCAGCGCCTCATCACCCAGGTGGCCAGCTACGGCCGCCAGCTCGGCTGGCTCGTCGAAGCCGTCGACGTGCTGGCCCGGCGGCAGCCTCGGCGCGGCCTCGGTGAGGCGGACATCCGTGCGCTGGACCAGCTCCACGACCTCGCCGTGCGGCTCGCGGAGGCCAAGGAGCAGGCGGCGGTCGACCAGGTCGACCGCATCGTCGTCGAGGTGCAGGCGTTGAGCCGGGACCCGGAAGCCAACGCGGATGCGATCCGGCGGGTACGCGAGGCCCTGCCCGAACAGTGATCCGAGCGAGTCGAACCAGCGCTACACCTCCGCGGGTTGTAACGATGCGTGATCGCTCTCGTTGCGTCCGGTAGTGCAGTCGTAGCGCCAGAATCCGGTCAGTCGCAGTGAAGGCGTTCCGGCCGGGTCGAACACGGTTGGGCGCCGCCCCGGCGCACGGCTCCATACACATACAGCCACGTCTGCTGGTGGGTCACCTCGAAACCCAATGCCCGGTAGTAGCCGAGTGTCTCCCCGAGCGCGCCACACGGGAGTACCGGAATCACTTCGTCGTCCGTCACTCGTCCTCCGATTGTCCTGCCTCCGGATGCTTGTGGTACTTACGGAAGGTCCGCGAGCAGCGATAAGCATCCATGTCGCGGTCCAAGGTGCCCTCCCGACAGCGATAAGCATCCATGTCGCGGTCCAAGGTGCCCTCCCGACAGCGATAAGCATCCATGTGGCGGCCGAACGGGTCCTTCCCACGATCGTCGAGCACAGGCCAACTCGAGGGTTAGGTAGTTCACCGGAATAGTTACGTGCGACTACCGATTGCCACTGGCGCTACTGCTGGGCACGGTAGGTGTTGCCCCTGGTCACCGGGGACCGCCTTGCTGGGGAGGATTCGATGTCTGACGCAACGAGATTGGCCGAGCTGGACGAGCAGCACGTGGAGCTGCTGCCGGCCCGTACCCTCCTGTCGCTGCTCAGCGCGATCGATCTCGGCACCGACGGCGCCCCGGGTACACCCGGCACGCCCGGCCCGAGTATTCCCGGCCCTGGCACGTGGCTTCCGATCGATTCCCAGTCCAGCATTGGTGACACCGGCAGCGCCGGCAGCAGCACTTCTGGCTGAACCCACCACTGCTGCTACCGAGCCGCGGACCAGCGCACCTTCCACGCTGCGCTCAGCGTGTCAGCACGCCGGATAAGCTGCCATCGCCTTGCCCCGCTGGCCGTGAACGCACGCTGACCCGTCGACTCCACTGGCCGGCCACGACACAGAGGAGATGGGATGCGCGTCACCGGGGTCGGGCACGCTGGGCTGTTCATCGAGACGGACGCGGGCAGTGTGTTGTGCGACCCGTGGGTGAACCCGGCGTTCTTCGGGTCGTGGTTCCCGTTCCCGGACAACAGCGAACTCGACTGGGACAGCCTCGGCCAGGCCGACTACCTCTACGTCTCACACCTGCACCGCGACCACTTCGACGCCGAGTTGCTGCGCCGCCACGTGCGCAAGGACATCACGGTGCTGCTGCCGCAGTACCCGACCGACGAGCTGGAGCGCGAGCTGGCGGCGCTGGGCTTCACGAAGTTCCTGCACACCGGCAGCGGGGTCCCCGTTGAACGCGACGGGCTACGCATCATGATCACGTCGCTGACCGGGCCGAGTGACGGCCCGATCGGGGATTCGGCGCTGTCGCTGGACGATGGGCGCACCGTGGCGCTGAACCAGAACGACGCGCACCCGCTCGACATCGAGGCGCTGCGCGATTTCGGGGACGTGCACGGCTACTTCACGCAGTTCTCCGGCGCGATCTGGTGGCCGATGGTCTATGACCTGCCCGAGAGCGCGAAGCGGGAGTTCGCGCGGCGCAAGCGCGCCGGGCAGTCCGACCGGGCGCTGCGCTACATCGACGCCGTCGGCGCCGCGCACGTGTTCCCCAACGCCGGGCCGCCGTGCTTCCTGGACGAGGAGCTGTTCCACCTCAACGGACTGGGTGTCGACGGGGAGAGCATCTTCACCGACCAGGCCGAGTTCCTCGCCGAACTGCGCGCCGCGCGGCCCGCGGTGTCAGCGCACCTGCTGCTGCCGGGCACCGTCGCGGAGTTCGACGGCCCCCATTGCACGGTGACCGACCAGCGGCACACCGACGTCGAGATCCGGCACATCTTTGAAGAGAAGAC
>JBOHFU010000172.1:2435-7225 GCA_050699675.1 Pseudonocardiaceae bacterium | reverse complement strand
GTGGAAGTCACGGCGCGAGCCGGACGACCGTCCATCGACCGTCGTCGTCGACCTGGTAGCGCAGCCGGTCGTGCATCCGGTTCGGCCTGCCCTGCCAGAACTCCACGCTGACCGGCCGGATCCGCACCCCACCCCAGTGCGCCGGCAACGGCACCTGCTCGGCGCCGGCGAACCGCGCAGCAACCTGCTCCAGAGCATCGTCGAGGGCGCGCCGGTCGCGCACCACCGCTGACTGCACGGAGGCCCACGCCCCAAGCTGCGCGCCCCGCGGGCGGGTCTGCCAGTAAGCGGTGCACTCCTGCGGCGTGATCAGCTCGATCGGTCCACGCAGGTGCGCCTGGCGGTGCAGCGCAATCCACGGAAACGTGGCCGCAGCGAACCCGGTGGCGTTGATGTCGTGCATCTTGCGGGAGGTGAGGTTGGTGTAGAAGACGACACCCCGCGAGTCGAGGGCCTTGGCCAGCACCGTCCGGGAGCTGGGCAGCCCATCGGCGTCCGCGGTGGCCAGCACCATCGCATTGGGCTCGGGCAGGCCCGCAGCCACGGCGTCACCAAGCCACCCCGCGAGCTGCTCGTCCCAGGTGCCGGCCAGGTCGGCTTCGTCAAGGTCAACTGCAGGGTAAGCGACCCGCATCTGAGCCAGGTCGGCGGTCGGCTGCCCCCGCTGCGTCCCACCAGCCGCCGTCACGTCGCACTCCCTATTTCGCGGTCCGACTGCCTACAAACCTACGTCCTCGGCGGGTCCCGCCGCCGCGTTCAGCGCTGGATCGGGCTGGAAATCACCGCACACGTTGCCGCCGGGTGGGGATCGGGTGCACAGTGAGCGAGCCCGCGCGGCGCCGCAGTGTGGCGCGCCCCCAACCCGCTGGCCGGTCAGCGACCCCGCGCGTGCCCAATGTGAGGGCCGATCGCGCGAGGAGGACGGCGTGACTGCGTTGAACGGGCTGGTGGCAGATACCGCCACGGGCTTCAAGCCGGGGCTGGAGGGCGTGGTCGCCTTCCACACCGAGATCGCCGAACCAGATCGGGACGGCGGAGCGTTGCGATATCGCGGCGTGGACATCGAGGACCTTGCCGGACACGTGACCTTCGGCGATGTCTGGGCGTTGCTGACCGACGGATGCTTCGGGCACGGCCTGCCACCAGCCGAACCCTTTCCGCTGCCGGTACACACCGGTGACGTCCGGGTCGACGTGCAAGCGGCGCTGGCGATGCTCGCCCCGGTCTGGGGCTACCGCCCACTACTGGACAGCTCCGATAGCCAGACCCGCGCGGAGCTGGCCAGGGCGTCAGTGATGGCGCTGTCCTACGTGGCGCAGTCGGCCCGCGGAATCCACCAGCCCGCCGTCCCGCAGCACCAGATCGACCAGTGCTCCACCATCACCGAGCGCTTCATGACCCGGTGGCACGGAGACCCCGACCCGGCACACGTCAAGGCCGTGGATGCCTACTGGGTCGCCGCCGCGGAGCACGGGCTCAACGCCTCAACTTTCATCGCCCGGGTGATCGCCTCCACCGGTGCCGACGTCGCCGCATGCCTGTCCGGGGCGATCGGCGCGATGTCCGGTCCATTGCACGGTGGCGCGCCGGCGCGGGTACTGCCGATGATCGAGGATGTGGAGCGCACCGGCGACGCCGCCGCGGTGGTGCGCCGGATCCTGGATCGCGGCGAGCGGCTGATGGGCTTCGGCCACCGGGTGTACCGAGCCGAGGACCCCCGAGCCCGAGTGCTGCGCCGGATCTGCAAGGAGCTCGGTGCGCCGCGGCACGACGTGGCGGTAGCCCTGGAGCACGCCGCGCTGGCCGAGCTGCGGGAGCGGCGGCCGGACCGGGCGATCGAGACCAACGTCGAGTTCTGGGCCGCAGTGATCCTCGACTTCGCGCAGGTTCCGCCGCACATGATGTCGGCGATGTTCACCTGCGCTCGCACCGCGGGCTGGTGTGCGCACATCATGGAGCAGAAACGCACGAGCCGGCTGGTCCGTCCTGCGGCGCAGTACGTCGGGCCGAATCCTCGGCGGCCGCGGGATGTGGCGGGCTGGGACGAGATCGGGCACTTCTAACCGAGTGGCGGCCGCAGCGCGTACCGGGCGAACAGCTGACCCTCGGACTCCAGCAGCCAGCTGAGGTCGAGTGCGACGGGCTCGGCCAGCAGCGCCCGATCGACGATGGACAGCGATCCCGCGCTACCGGCCAGTGCCGGCGCGATGGCCAGGAACAACTCGTCGACCAGACCGGCGGGGAGCAGCGAAGCGTTGAGCGTAGGTCCGCCCTCGCAGAGCACCGAGCGCACGCCGTGCTCAGCGCGTAACCGGGCGAGCATCGTGGCCAGGTCCAGTTCCTCGCCTGGTGGCGGGCGTAGGTAGCTGACCTGCGCGGCGCACTCGTCGAGTTCGGCGGCACTGCCGGTGAGCACGACCACGCGGGAGTGCGGGTCGGCCAGCAGCGGCAGGTCGGGGGTCAGGGTGAGCCGGCCACTCACGACGACCGCGAGCGGGTCGGGCGCCAACCCGCGGGCGACCCGGCGTGCCCGGCGCTGCGGGTCACGGACCAGGCGCCCGTACCGCTCGGTGCGCACCGTGCCGGCACCGACCAGGACCGCGTCGACGTGCGCCCGCAGCTCGTGGAACAGCTGCCGGTCCGCGGGATTGCTGATCGGCGCGGTGCGGTGCGCCACTGTCGCCGCGCCGTCGGCGGTGGTCACCATGTTGAGCACCACGTAGGGGCGGTGATCAGCGGCCAGCTCGGCGAGTGCCAGGCCCTCCAATGCCTCGATGGCGGTGACGGTCCCGGACTCGGGCAGCAGCCTCCGCAGCGGCACCGGACTCGCGCTCACGCCGGATGCCCCGGTGCGATGTTCTTGCTCGCCGAAAGTCGCCCGGACGTCCACAGCGCTCAACCTACCTGCGCCCTCCCCCTCGCACGGCCAGCTCCTGGTGTCCCGAGCAGACGTCAGGGCAACGCCGCACAACGCGCCGCACCCGTCTGCGTCGGTGGAGTCGGTGGACAGCGGGACCACATGCACGGGCGCGGGTGTCAGAGGCTGCGCAGGAACGCTAGGGAGGGCATGAAGAAGTACTCCCCGCCGTTCATCCGCACAGCTTGGGCGATGGCGTCGACCTCGGTTGCCGCCGGGCCGGCCCAACGGGTGGGGTAGGTCTGGGCTGAGCGGGTACCCTGGCCGATCACCGGATCCAGGCCGGGCGGGGGCGTCCCGGCCGGGACGGCGGGGAAGTCAGGGTTGTTGGCCCACACGCTCTGGGTGAAGTCGAACTGGGCCGCCCCGGAGTTGTCCTGGATGTTGATGGTGGCGTTGAACGCCATGAACAACAGCCCGACCCCGGCAGTGGGCCGCTGCTGGACCGGAACCGAGGTATCGAAGGGCACGTCGGCTCGCTCACCGTAGGTCTGGCCGCGGCGGGCCATCAGGTGCCGCCGCTCGCCGGCCGGGGATTCGAACCCGCCCGAACCGCGGGGGTTGGTCTTGCGGATGTGGGCCTGGAACGGGCACTTGGCGCCTTGCGGGTCGCTGTCGTAGCTGAAGTTGTTCATGATCGGCTGGTGGGTGCCGCCGGCTTGTTGCAGGGTCAGCGGAGTACCGTCCCGGAACCGGCCCACCAGCATCGCCCCGGCCAAGTCCCGGTCCGCACCCGAGAGCCCGAGGGCGTCGGCGAGGTCTTCTTCGGCCTGGAAGAACCGCCGCACGTTCTGTTCAAGTTTGCGGAAGATGAAATAGCTGCCGAAATGGCGGGTCGGGTCGGGGGCGCCCGGGTCAGCCACCAACACCTGCTCCAGCGGCGCGGCGGGGTCCCAGACGTTGGTGCCGTCAGTACCATCGCGTTCAGTGTCGAGATCCTCGGTGAGAAACAGCGGCTGGCTGCGGCCATCGATGTAGCCGAAGTGCTCGATCCCGTCGCCGTCTGCGTTGCGCAGCGTGAACCCAGTCTCCTCCCCGAGCACCGTCACAGTGTCCGGGAGCAGCGCCAGGATCTCCTCGCGGCGGGCACTGACCGGGGCGTCGCTCGCATCCCCGATCAGCACCACGGCGTGGATGGCCAGCTCGGGGGTGGCCTGGCGGTAGGGCGCCTCCCAGACCGACAGCGGCGGATCCCCCAGTGTCTGCCGGGAGGCGGGATCGGTCATCCCCCGGGTAAAGGAGGTGTCGGTGGGCGCGGTCGCGATCCCGAGCGCGCCGTAGCCGGCGTGGGTCAGCCCCACCCCAACATAGGGGCTGCCCGCCGCGCCGGTGGTCGCGAACGCCTCCACCTCCTCGAGGTGGGTCTTGGCCGATTTCACCAGCGGTACCAGCGCACCCAGGAAACCCCGCGCGTCGGCCTCGTCATTGAAGTGCAGCAATAACACTGACAGAGAATCGCGGACATGAGCCTTGACGATGTTGGACTGAAGCTCCTCCAGCAGGATCACCGCATCCCCCGCCGCGGCCTTCCAGGACAACGGCACACTCAGATCCACAGCCATCGCGCTCCCCCATTTCCCGGTCGCGAGAGGTCCCCGCGACACCCCAACTCCTTGATCATTGACATTTTCGCACGATCAAGCCGACACGCCCACACCCGGCACGGATGGGTGTTGACCGCGAGTTGCGGAACTACCTGGATCGGTGAGAAAGACCTGCCGTGGATCGCTACCGAACGGGACATGGCACGACCGGCGACGCACTCAGACCCCAGCTGACTCAGTCTCCCAGACTGCGTCGATGTAAAATTCGTTGCTGCTCAAGGTCCTTGGCGATCTCGGTCCTTGGCGATCTCGGTCCTTGGCGATCTCGG
>JBOHFU010000172.1:0-2335 GCA_050699675.1 Pseudonocardiaceae bacterium | reverse complement strand
GGTCCTTGGCGATCTCGGTCCTTGGCGATCTCGGTCCTTGGCGATCTCGGCCATCGCCACGCGCGCCGTCTTCGGCACCGCGAGCCGAGTCTTGTCGATCTTGCCGGCCCTGTTGTGCCGGTGGATCACCAGTTCGGGGCAAGCCGGGCCGATGCGCCGTCACCCCGCCCGGTGCCAGCGCCGAATCAGCTTCGCCTGGGGTGGCGGCGGGGGTGGTCGACGAGGAAGTGGGTGTTGCTCGTGACCCTTGAATCGAGCGTGTGTTACGTCTCGACCCACCGGTGTGACGTTCCGATGGACGGTTCCTCTATGGGACGGGATGGAAGCGTGAGATGTCAGCTCAGGGTTCGAGGCGACATGAGTCTGCCGGGTCGCCGCGAAGCCGGGTGATTTAGTCCGGCTGACCCACTGGTGTCCTCGGTGCTGACCCGGCCCTCGTGTGCGCTGCTTCGGCACCGCGACTGCGGGACTCAGTGCAGCGCGTGGCGCGGCGGCCACCGGCTCGGCCCACCGGATGCTGCGCTCGTCCACCCCGCGCTGCGCCGCTACCGACGCGGCCGCGGCCGACAGACCGGCGTGCACCGACACCTCCACCGCGCATCCGTCGACCAGCAACGCGTGCCGCCACGGTCCGCCCGGCCCATCGGCCGCGGGTTCCGGCACGGCGGTGAGCCGGGCCTCGGCATCGGCGTCGTGCGCCGCGCTCAGCCCGCGTGCCTCCATACCGGTCCACGCCGCCCGGAACAGCGTCCGGTACTCCAGGATCATCCGGTGGGTGGCCAGCCCGAGCTTGCACAACAGCCGCCTGCTCAGCACGTCCGGACCGGTGTGGCCGGTGGCCGCGGCGGCGCACAGCGTGGCGACCGGCTCCTCGGCGGCGAAGGCCGCGAGCCGCAGCGCGGTATCCACTGCGGGCGGAAGAATGGACCCACGACCCCAAGGACACCAGCCGACCGCAAGGCACATATCCGCGCGCGGCGGGTGTATCTGGGAATCCCTCCCAGCGCTCTATACCAACGTTAGGACCGCCGGCCAGGCGGCTAGGCCGACGCTGCCCGGTGGAGAAACCATGGTGTGCGGTAAATAGGACGATATGCAGGGGAGGAGGTGATTGACAATGCTGCGTCGGACTAAGGACATCTCCTCGCAGGACGGGACCATGATGCTGACAGCCGTCCCGGAGAGGCTCCTGCCGAGCGGTCCGGACCCCGACGACGTGCTGATCGACCCCCCGCGGCCGGGGCAGCGGCCCCACCGGTCCCCGCACCCTCGAAGCGTGTGGGCTCAGGAGGTGGCGACCGCGGTCGCCGCGAACCGGGTGCGGATGCGGGTGAGCCGGTCCCGAACTGAGCGGCCCCTCCCCACCGCCGAGGCCGACGCGCTCCATGACGGCATCGAGTCGCTGCTGAGCCGAGCGGACCGGGCCGCGCGCGGCGTCGATCCCAGATACACCCTGTTCGTGAGCTGGTGGCGCGGCAACTGCATCGAGGCCGCCTTTCACAACCTGCACCGGGCCGAGGCGGAGATGGTCCGGCTCTACTCCGACGCCGAGGTCGACGCCGAGATTCCCGAGGCTGTGGCCCGGGCCGAGCTCGGGCTGAACCGCAACGACCCTCGGCGCGCCGCGGCCCTGAAACTGCTGTCCATAAAGGATGGCGCGGCCAAGCGCATCGCGCTGAGCAAGATCGTGCGGGTCGGTCACGAGGCGACTGATCGGCTGCACACCCGCGTCCGAGTGTTCCGCAACATCGTCCTCGTCACGGCCCTGCTCCTCGCGTTCTTCGTGTCGATCTTCGTCTTCTGGGTGGCGGCCCACTCGGACGCGGTCCCACTCTGCTTCACCACTACAAACTCCTGCCCCGCCGGGTCAACGCAATCACCAAGGGACGTTCAGGTGGTCGCCCTGCTCGGGTTGCTCGGTGGCGCTTTGGCCGCCGCCGTGTCGATCCGGAACATTAAGGGCACCTCGACACCGTACAACGTGGCCATCGCGCTGGCTCTGCTCAAGTTCCCGGCAGGGGCACTGACGGCGCTGGGTGCGCTGATCGCGATCACAGGGGGACTCGTCCCCGGTCTCACGGACCTGGACACGCAGCCGCAGATCCTGGCCTACGCCCTCATGTTCGGCTACGCCCAGCAGCTGCTGACCGGGCTCATCGACAAGCGGGCGCTGGACCTGCTCGGCAGCGTTCCGAGCAAGGACCAGGACCAGGACCGGACGCCGGTGCAGCAGCTCTGAACGGGCATCGGGCCGACTCCGCCCGGCACCGGCTGCAGAGGTCGCTGTCCTTGGGGGACTGGGTACGGTGATCGTCGTGAAGCACATATCCGCTGG
>JBOHFU010000171.1:0-7237 GCA_050699675.1 Pseudonocardiaceae bacterium | reverse complement strand
AGCACCTCGGCCACCTCGGCCCGAGGGTGTTCGGCGGACAGGCAGACAGACATGGGCGCCCCTCTCGTTCACGACGGGACGCACGCTAGTCCGGACCCCCGACAGTCCGTCCCAGCCGGTGCGGTGTATCGGTCCGGATCCACCCGGCAGCGCCCGCCTCGGACTCACCCGATCGTGCGTGCAAGCAGGTGACCGGGATCGTGTACAACCGGTCAGCCACGGCAATCACGGGAGTCCTGCTGAGCGCGGATCCGCCGTACCAGCCCGGCGACGAGCTCGTCGTTGGCGGCGTTGTCACCGCGGTCGGCGTTGGTCAGGAAAAGGTCACGTAGCGCCCTGGCGGCCGCGTCGGGGCTGTTGATCACCGGAGGACCGGGCACGGGAGAACTCACGGCGTACCCCTCGGGCCGGGGTCGTTGCTGTCAGGCGGAATGCCGGCAACGCAGGCCATGCACAACGCCCCGTCGAGCCCGTTGATGAGGGTGAGACTCTCCGCGGGAAGCTGGCGTCCGCACAGGGCCTCGGCATGACCGCCGGTCGCGGCAACAACGACATCGGCGGGGTGCAGCAGGTGCAGTAGTCCGTCATCGGGGCAGCGCGCCCACCGCAGCTGCCCGCCGCTTGACCTGCTGGCCCGAGGGCTTGGGTCCGGCTGGCCGCCAGGAGCCGGACCCGGTGCGGGGCGGCTCGACCGGCGGCCAGCCGGGATCTTGTGGGGGAACTGAGGATCGGGCATCTGCAGGAGGCTCGGCTCGCCGGCCGCTTGGCACTCCTGCAAGGCGTGATCCACGGTGACGCTCCTCGGTGCGCTCATCGCCGCCTCTTCGGCGGCCGGGGCGTGGGCAGCGACAGCAGCGCGTTGACCACAACCAGGGTTCTACTAATGCGTTCATTGAAAGGTCCTGAGCTGCGACAACTCGTCTGGCGGCTGCGCGCCGAGTTGTCTGAGTGCGAGCACCTTGCCGACCAGCCGTCCAGGCGGGCTCCCATCGACCTCCCTGGGGACTACCTCACAGCAGCCCAAGTCCCATCGACCTCCCCCGAGTTGGTCCGGTCGGTGTCCGCATCGGGGGGTTGTGGTGGGGAGACTGCGCTGATGTTGGCCCGTCGCAATCGGGGGCGCTAGTCCACCCTGGCCGCGTCCCTGGGTGTGCTGACGCTGGTGATGAGCGCGGGGTGGTTGGTGCTGGTCTGGGGTCCGCGACGGCGCCACCGTCGCGGACCACCGGGCGTCGGTGCTGGGTTTACTGCTCGCCGCCATGGCGTTGGTCGGGTGGGTGCGCCGCCGATGCGCCGACACGCGTCCAGCCGCGTGCGTGTCGGCGCATCGGATAGGCCGACGAGTCGTTCCCAGGACAGCTGAAGACGTCGGTCAAGCCTCGAGCCAGACCCACCCATGCGTCGACGCTCATCCGCAATGTCAACCCAGGACCGGAACATCAAGAGTCAGGTAGGACCCACACGTGCGGTGGACACCGGTACGGTGCATACCTGACAGAGCCCCCGGTCAGGTAGTAGCTGCTCACCGATCAGCCCACCGTGAGCCAGCACAGAACGGCCCAGTCTCAGCACCGGCGATGCAGGAACTGTCAGACGGCCCCCGCATGCTTCTACCATGAAGTACGTCGTTAGGCACGACCGCAGCCGAGTAGCGGGCGACCCCTCGCTGGCTCCAATACCTCGGAGCCGCGACACGCCCGACGTCAGGGCCAATTCGCTGACGCGACTGTTGCTCACGGCATATGGTGATCACGTCATCGAGAGTCGGCCTGCTAGCACGGCTCCCGAGGTCGCTTTAGGGAGGCCATAGCGTGACGACGAACGTCTTGGAGGCAAGAAGCTCACGCGATCTGCGGTCCTTCGCGCTCACTCTGGGGTACACGGATGAGCTACTTGCCGACGAATTTCCTGTGTGGCAGCCTGGTCGAGTTATCCGCCCCGACTTAGTTGGATTCGGTTCACGGCCATTTAATATGAACACAGCAACTCTCGTCGCGCAAGCTGTACCGGAGGGCGACAATGCCAAGCGCGACCTCTTCAACGTAGCCGAAACATTGTCTGCACCGGCAGCAGTCACGCTGACCGAAGAGTCGCTTGATATATGGTGGCTCGGCACCGGCGCCAATGAACCCTCTAAGGTAGGCACAGTACTGCGGAATGAACTGCGCACTTCCAGCTTTGCGGCCTCCTCGGCTGGGCGGTCTCTCGCGCCTCAGGCGTTACTTCAAGCAAAACGAGGAACAGTTCAGCCATCTCTGTTTCCCCTGAATATTCGCTGGATTGAGCAGTCTCGCGGTAACACCGAGACTAGACTCGAAAACCTCGTAACACACTCTGTTGTCGCCGCGCACGACATACTGGCGGGGATCGGGCAGTCCTTATCTGACAGAGAGCTCGCACGACTGGTATTGGCAGCGGTTACACTTTCTTTCATACGAGATCGATTCAATCTCTCGGTCGGGAGTAGCGAGTGGAGCGTTTACCTACAGACCGTGCACCCGCATCTGTACCGCTGGACGAGCCAACTCAAGGCGCACGAAAGCGTGGTTCTGACGGAAACTATCAACGACCTTTCCTCCACAGTTAATCTTGCAGCTCTTGATCCCGCTTTGATGAGTGGCGTTTATGAGCGAAGCCTCGTTAGCGAAGAGGAGCGCAGCGAGCTAGGCATCGTCTACACGCCTGCCGAGCTTGCCCGCCGAATGCTCGCCAATCTGCCGATCGAGGAGCTCCCGCCTGATGAGCGTCGGGTGTTAGACCCAACGTGTGGATCGGGCACTCTGCTGTTAGCAGCTCACGACAGGCTCCGAGATTTAGTGAGCGCCCGCGTGGGCGAGGATGAACGTCACCGGTGGCTGGTTGGGCACTTAAGCGGCTGGGACAAGGACCCGTTCGCTGTCGAGGTTGCCCGCCTGTGCCTGACCCTCAATTCTCTACCGAATGGGAATGGTTGGCATGTTGAACAGGCGGATGCTTTCGAGCAGAAAGTTCCCGACGCGGAGCGCCCTACAATCATTATTGGCAATCCGCCATGGAAGGCTCAGCGAACGGGACCATCAGGTTCACGACTGGACCTAGCGAGCGTGTTCCTTGATTGGTCGTTGAGCGCTCTTGCTCCTGAAGGAATGCTAGGAATGTTACTGCCTGGCGGGTGGCTCACATCAGACTATAGCGCCCGCAGCAGAAGACGCGTCCGTGAAGATTGCGAAGTGTTGGAGGTTTGGCGGCTTCCGGAACGGACTTTCCGGCATGGAGAAGCCGCCCCCGCCATTCTTCTTGTCAAGAAGACAAAGCGGATAAAGAGGCTGTACCACATCGAACGTCGGGTTATCCACAGAGAAAGTCTGGCCCGTCTGTACATGCAAGGCGTCGCCGATAGCACCACGTTAGTGCAAACAACTGCCTCGCCCGGTGATAAAGCTGATAGAGAAGCGGCCTTCGTGGCGCGCCCGCTTACTGGGAGAGTATCCGCGTCACGTTGGCATGAGTACCTAGGGGATGTGGCGAGACTACGGTCGGGCCCCACTCGTCATCGTGGCGCGAAAAAGGGTACAGGCAGCTATCTATTGGCGGACGGTTTGAGTCGAAAACGATACTTTTCTCTTGTCGACCGTGAATCCTGCACTCCAGTTCGCTGGCCAGAAGATTTTGACGCGAAATCATCCGGCAATGCGGCTGACTACTCGGCCCAGAAGCTCCTCTTGACGGGCAAAATGAGACCAGACAATCCGTGGTCATCCAGGGTTCGAGTAGATCTGCTTGGCGTTGTTCCCACGGATGCATACATTATGGTTATTCCTCTACCTGACCAGCTTCCGCCCAACATAAGTGTCAGCGATGCAATTTTTGCACTCACGGCTATCTGTGGCTCGACCTTTGCGTCAGCCTGGATTGACGAAAGAAGATCTACCCGGAATATACCTCCAACTTTATTTAGGGACCTGCCGCTGCCAGCGGGTTGGTCCAAACTCGCTCCATTAGGGCGGCGACTTGTCCAAGCTGCGGGTGATATAGGTAGACTTACTCTACTTGTTGCAGAAGTAGACGCGTCTGTCGCGACTCTTTATGGCCTTGACGATATCGAGCTTGACGCGTTGAGGGCACGATACGCCGGAATTGTCGCTCCTGAAGGCGTAGTTCGGTTCCGGGATCCGCCGACTACAACGGCTGCTACGCCGACCGTCAATTCGCTTTGCACCTACGGCGCAGTCTTGGACATGACAGCGTCTGATATCCGCTTATGGGCACCGGGCTTAACTAGCGACGAAGGCAACGTGGTTCCATTGCCGCCAAGGTTCCCAGGATCCTTGCTTTACGCAGGTGCGGACTTCAGTGTTCGAGCAGATCTGGACGATTTACGACACGCGGAATTTCAGCTACACGCGTCCGCCTGGAAGTCTCCATTGCTCACAGTGGTTGACGAGACAGCTGGCTACGAAGCCGAAGAGGAGGGGGCGACTGGCGGCTTCGATGACGATGCAGCTGTAGACCTTGGTCCCTTGACTTTGTCGGATGTTGATTTCGATGATGATAGCCTTGAGTCGCCCCCCCAATGACGCAGCCAGAATCACCACATTCGCTACCGGCGACTTATGACGACCAACTTGGTGGGGTCCCGGGACCAGAAGCCCTGGTTGCTTTCCTCGACGTCGGGCAGGGCGACTGCACTATTGCCGCTGACTTGGGTGAGCGTAGAGCGCTTGTCATCGACTGCCCTAGCTGGGGCTTGCAGCGCGTTCGAGACTTCTTTCAGCAGCACGACATAAAATCGATCGACTCAGTTATTGTCACCCACTATGACGAAGATCACTTCAGCGGGATACCTCAGCTTGTTCGGGAATTCACTCCGGATATCCTTTACAGCAACCCTGAGACGCTACTTCCAGATGACGCCAGCTTCCCAAAATACAGAGCTGCTCTCGCTGCCTTCACTGACCTTGACGAACGGGGACTTATCGAAGTTCAAGCGGCCTCTCGTGATTTGACCGGGCAGTCTGGCTCGATAAGGTGGCGTTTGCTTGCCCCTCGGCATGCAGACGTTATAAAGGCCATGCAGGCGGCTCGACCAAATCGGAACCGCGCGAGCGCAGTCGTGCAGCTAGAACTCGGTCCAGCTACAGTGATAGCAGGCGGCGACGCACCGCTGCACGCTTGGACCCGAATCCAGCTGGATCGGCCTGACTTGTTGAGGGCAGATGTGCTTCGAGTAAGCCATCACGGTTCAAACTTGCGTCCGTCAGCAAGGACGATCAACACCGCAACCTTGTTTAGTTCCGTTGGCGCAAGCCACATTGGCATTAGTGTAGGAGCCAGCAATCCATACGCGCATCCGGGGCTCCACACAGTTCACTCCGCGCGACTAAGCGGTGCGCGAGTGCTATGTACCCAGGTCACCCCAGGCTGCCTCGGCGTACCTGAGTCTCAACAGCGCCAGGATGTCGCAGCAGGAAGAGGCAAGGTTGCACTGCCCTCCGATCCGTATTGCGCCGGTACCATCAGAGTTGAGGTGGCAGGTAACTTTTGGCGTGTGTCTCCCTCGGTTTCCGAACATGCGTTACGAGTGGACGGTTGGTCCAATCCGCACTGCCGGCTTAATTGTCGTCCAAGCGGAAACAGCCTTCCGGCTCCGGCCGGATGTCCCCCGTAGTAATCGGAGTACCGCAGTAACTGCTTCGAGGGCGCGACGCGCCGGCGGTGGCGGACGGGCGCGTCCAGTCCGAGGTCGCGGCCGTAGGGTCTCATTTGGGGCCTCAGTCGCTGAGGATCGTGGACACTCACGGAAGACCGAAACCAGTCGATGACCTGCTGAGACACGCCGGGTGTGTTGCTGCCGGTGTTGGTGCTTGCCCGGCGGGCGGATGTCGCCGCGGTGATCGGGTCGGCTTTGGTGGCGAAGGCGGCCGGTGTGGGACATCGGCGGATCCCTGCGGGGTTGCGCCGTGCGGCGGAGACGTGGCGGCGAGCCCGGCCACGACGTACCCGACGTATCGCGTGACCTGCGCCGAGCAGGATGAGCAGCATCGAGCTGGCGCCGTGCCACGGGATCGCCGCGGTCACGCCTGCCCACTGCACGGCCCCGGACACTGTCATCACCACCGCCGAGGCGACGAGCACGGCGCTGACCACCGCCCGGCGCCGCCGCTGCCGCAGCACGGCCAGGTACACGCGCCTGCGGCGACCGACATGCACCAATGCCAGCAGGACAAAGGCGACGCCGAAGGTCAGGTACGCCCAGCCCACCGAGATCGTGAGAAACGAGCCGAGCAGCGTGCCGGCCAGCGCGACCTCAAGGCCGCCGGCCCCTCATCGGTCGGTCTCCCGCAGCACTGACACCACCAGCAACACGAACGCCACCAAGAACAGCACGAATTCGGTCACATGGCCGAACTCCCACTGGGTGCGCAACGCGGCGAAGTCCGCGGGGACGGTGCCGGGCGGCAGCGGTCGCAGCCGCTGGTTCACCGGCTCGACCACCGCGAAGTAGGTCACCAGGGCCGCTGCCTGCAGGATCGCGGCAGTTCCCGTCCACGCCAGCACCGCGCGCCGCCGCCGCACCAGCCACGTCAGGACCCCGGCCGTGACGATCGAGCCGACGTACAGCAGCGCCCCGAGGGGCGGCCCGTACCAGGCGTACAGCGAGTTGTTCAGCTGGACGTAGAGCTCAGGTGGGTAGCCGAACTTCGGACCGAGCTCGAGCACGTGCGCGAACAGCAGCCCCATCGTCAGCGCGGCCAGCAGCAGCGTCACCGCGCGCAGTACCCGAATCCCCATGCCACCCACAATGCCAACACCATGGCCTGCGCACCTCGGTCCCGAGGCGGGTCAGCGGTCCGTCGTGCGGCGGATCAGGTCGCTCAGGCAATAGAGCGCCAGCGAACTGGTCCGAGCACGAACCATTCGGCCGCGCGGGCTACAGCATGTCCCGCAGATCTGTGAGTTGGCAGCAGCCCTACAGTTCCCGAGCTCGGCAACAGGGCCGTTCAAAGCTGGCCGAACAGCCCTACTGTCGAGCTCGAGATGGTAAGAACTCTCGAGGCCCGCACTGACCCGATCCGCCGGATGATCTACAAGACACAACCCAACGGTGTTGCGAGCAGGCACTCGGATCTACCAAACCCTGGACGATGGTGCCGTGCGAGTAGTCGTGTGGGTTCGTCCAGGGGCGAGCCGGACCGTGGTCGGTGGATCCCATGACGGCGCCCTCGTCGTCAGAGTGGGTGCGCTGGCGGTCGACGGT
>JBOHFU010000170.1:0-7318 GCA_050699675.1 Pseudonocardiaceae bacterium | reverse complement strand
GCGGTCATCGGGATGCCGCCGTGATCACCGACGAGCTGGCTGAGCCGCCCGGTGGTAATCGCCACCTGCTCGATGTCGGCGGACCCGATCCGGCGCGGCACCGGGGTCGGGGCGTGCTCGACGCGGACCGGATCCGCGGCACCGAATACGGGTTTGCCGCACAGCAGGGTGGCAGCATGCCGGAGCAGGTTGCCGTTGCGCTCATCCTCGCTCGTCGCATCGTCGGGCACCACCGGCTCCGGTCCCAGGTCGGAGTCGTACGCCAGGCCCATCCAGCCCCGCGGCACTCCCAGCCCGTCCGCGATCCGCTCCAGCAGCGCGGCGGACTGCACCTGGCGGCCGGAGATAATCTCGGAGACCTCCGGCTGCCGCTGCCCGGTGGCGCGCGCAATGCGAAGCTGGCTCACCCCGGCGTCGCGCAGGATGCGGAAAACCGCGGTGATGTCCCGCAGCGCCAGCGCGTGCCTGGCGGTAGCGCCGGTGAGCAGGTCTGCCAACTCAGCCATCGCGTCCTCCGAGCTCGTGATCAGCAGTTACTTGCGGTGAGAAGTTACTTGCAGTTGCCACCTGATGAGGGGGTCTCGCGAATTGTAGCTAGGCAAGTACATTCAGTTGGTCAGGCAAAGACACCGGAGGTTCGCCATGCCCACGATCGATACGTTGCAGCCGCTCGCCACGTTCTGTGGTCAGTGTGGTTGTGGTTGCCCGCAACTGTTCGTCGACGAATCCGCCCCGCCCGAGCAGCGCATCGTACTCACCGATGACTTCGGCTCCCGGATCCGGATGAGCGCCGAGCAGTTCGGAGACCTGCTCGGCCAAGCAAAGAGCGGGGCACTTGACACCGTCGTCTGATCCCCCGCACCGCAGTAGGAGTCCCCGCCTGGCGCTGGCGCCCGTTCACCCCGGGCGCCAGCGCTGCGCTCACACCAGTCGCTTGTCCTGGTAGCACCATCGCCAGCTCTCGCCCGGCTCGGCGGACTGCATCACCGGGTGTTCGCTGCGGTAGTAGTGCACGGTGGCGTGCCGGTGCGGGCTGGAATCGCAGCACGCCACGTGCCCGCAACTCAGGCACATCCGCAGATGCGCCCACACCGACTCGCCCAGCGCGGTGCAGTCGCTGCAGGCTGCCTGCTCCGGCGGCTCGGGCGCCGGGCTGGGTAGCTGCGCCACGTGTTCACAGGTCATCGCTGATACCTCCCAGCACTGATATCTCCCTATCGCTGATATCTCCCTATCGCTGATATCTCACAGTGCATCCTGGTCGTATGGACGGTCTACCGCTGATCCTGCTGATGCTCGGCGCTCTCGCGGTGACCGCGGTAAGTCGCCGGTTCAGTCTGCCCGCGCCGCTGGCGCTGGTTGTTGCCGGCTTGGCCATCTCCGCCATCCCCGGGGTCCCGGACTACCAGCTCCACCCGGATCTGGTGCTGTACGCCATCCTGCCGCCGCTGCTGTACTCCGCCGCACTGGACAGCTCGGCCATCCAGATCAGGGCGAACATCCGGCCGATCGCGCTGCTGGCCGTCGGGCTGGTGCTGTTCACCACCGCGTGCGTCGGGCTGGTCGCCTGGTGGTTAGTGCCCGGACTGCCGCTGCCCGCCGCCCTGGCGCTCGGAGCCGTGGTCGCGCCGCCCGATGCAGTGTCCGCGGTAGCCATCGGGCGGCGCCTGGGGCTACCCCGGCGGGTCATGACGGTGCTGGCGGGGGAGAGCCTGTTCAACGACGCCACCGCGCTCACCGCGTTGCGGGTTGCGGTGGCGGCAGGCGTCGGAGCCGGCTTCTCACTCTGGTCAGGGCTGGGCGAGTTCCTGCTCGTCGGGGTGGGTGGCGTGGCGCTGGGTGCGGTGCTGGGCCGGGTGGTGCACCAGGTGCGGTTGCGGCTGCGCGACGCCAGGCTGGAGAGCGCGCTGGGCCTGGTGGTGCCGTTCGCGGCCTATGCCCTGGCGGAACAGGTGCACTTCTCCGGGGTGCTCGCGGTGGTGGTGACCGGACTGTATCTGGGTCACCATGCTCCCCAGGCCGGCTACGCCACTCGGTTACAGGACCAGGCGGTGTGGCGGGCCGCGGACACCGTGCTCGAGGCGTTCGTCTTCGCGCTGATCGGGTTGCAGCTGC
Source organism: Pseudonocardiaceae bacterium (assembly GCA_050699675.1). GTDB lineage: Bacteria > Actinomycetota > Actinomycetes > Mycobacteriales > Pseudonocardiaceae. Next base: position 5,203 of record JBOHFU010000170.1, on the reverse strand, counting down.
CGGCAGTGGCGCGCGGTGTGGGTGACGTCGGCCCGCTGCTGGTCGCCGCGGCCGCTGTTCTCGCCACGGTGATCCTGGCCAGGGCGGTCTGGGTGTTCCCGGCGACCTACCTGCCGCGAGCGCTGTTCAGCCGGGTGAGTGCCAGGGACCCGGCGCCGCCGTGGCAGGTTCCGGCGGTGATCTCCTGGGCCGGGATGCGCGGGGTGGTCACCCTGGCCGCAGCGTTCTCGATCCCGCTGTTCACCAGCTCCGGTGCCGCATTCCCGGGCCGGGCCGAGATCATCTTTGTGGCGTTCTGCGTCACCGTCGGGACCCTGCTGCTGCATGGCCTCACGCTGCCCTGGGTGATCCGCCGCCTCGGGGTCGAGGGCCGCGAGTCTCACGGCGACGCGCTGGCCGAAGCGGAGGCGATCCACGCCGCGACGCAGGCCGCCCTGGCCCGGCTGGAGAGCGCCTCGGACGGGGCGCCGCAGTCGGTGACCACCCGGTTGCGCAAGGCCGCCGAGCACCGTAGCCACGGCGTCTGGGAGCGGCTGGGGCGCCCGGAAACCGAGCTCGGCGAGGCCCCCAGCGTCATCTACCGCCGGTTGCGGCTGGAGATGCTCGCGGCGGAGCGGGAGACGCTGATCTCATTGCGCGACGCCGGCCGCATCAACGACGAAGTCCTCTCCCGTACCCTCCACGAACTCGACCTGGAGGAGGCCATGCTGAGCCGCTGAGCGCTCCCTGCCCTGCCCGCGCCATTCGGAGCCGAATAGCGGTTCACGGCGTCTGCAAAGTGCTATTCGGAGCCGAGTAGCGGTGCTACGGCGCGTTACGGTGTGCGAAGAGCGATCGTCTGGTCGCGGCCGGGTCCTACTCCGATCGCGGAGATCCGGGCACCGCATAGCTCCTCCAGGCGCGCGACGTAGGCGCGTGCGTTGGCTGGTAGCTGGTCGAGGGTGCGGCACCGGGATAGGTCCTCCCACCAGCCGGGCAGCTCTTCATACACCGGCACCGCGTGGTGCAGGTCGGTCTGGGTCATCGGCATCTCGTCGATGCGCTTACCGTCAACCTCGTAGGCCACGCAGACCGGCACGCTGTCCAGACCGGACAGCACATCGAGCTTGGTCAGGAAGAAGTCGGTGATCCCGTTCACCCGGGCCGCGTAGCGCCCGATGACCGCGTCGAACCAACCGACCCGCCGAGGTCGTCCGGTGGTGACTCCGATCTCCCCGCCGGTCTTGCGTAGCCGCTCGCCCATGGCGTTGTGCAGTTCGGTGGGGAACGGGCCCGAGCCGACCCGGGTGGTGTAGGCCTTCAGGATCCCGACCACGGCGGTGATCTTCGTGGGGCCGATGCCCGACCCGGCGCAGGCGCCGCCCGCGGTCGGGTTGGAGGAGGTGACGAACGGGTAGGTTCCGTGGTCTACGTCGAGCAGGGTGCCCTGGCTACCCTCCAGCAGCACCGTCTCACCGCGCCGTAGCGCCTGGTCGAGCAGCAACCGGGTGTCGGCGATCCGGTGCGCGAAGTGCGCGCCCTGGTCGAGCACGGTGTCCACCACCTGCTCGGCGTCCAGCGCGCGCCGGTTGTAGACCTTGACCAGCACCTGGTTCTTGAACTCCAGCGCGGACTCGACCTTCTGCCGCAGGATCTTTTCGTCCAGCAGGTCCTGGGCTCGCACCCCGACTCGGGCCACCTTGTCCTGGTAGGCGGGCCCGATGCCGCGCCCCGTGGTGCCGATCTTGGCCTTGCCCAGGTAGCGCTCGGTGACCCGGTCGATCGCGACGTGGTACGGCATGATCAAGTGTGCGTCGGCGGAGATCAGCAGCCGCTCGGTGTCCACGTTTCTGGCTTCAAGGCCGGCCAGCTCGTCGAGCAGCACGCCGGGGTCCACCACGACGCCGTTGCCGATGACGTTGGTCACGCCTGGGGTGAGGATGCCCGACGGGATGAGGTGCAGCGCGAAGTTCTGCCCGTCGGGCAGCACCACGGTGTGGCCCGCGTTGTTGCCGCCCTGGTAGCGCACCACCCACTGGACCCGCTCACCGAGCAGGTCGGTGGCCTTGCCTTTGCCCTCGTCGCCCCACTGGGCGCCGATCAGCACGATCGCCGGCATGTGGTACTCCAACAACGGTGGGATTTACCGCGCTGCTGCGCTGACCGAGCGTAGCCCCAGGAGGTGGATGTGGTCGGGGCTGTGGTGCTGACCTGCGGGTCTGCCCGGTGGCCCGGTGCTGGGGTGGTGGTCGCGGTGCCGGCTCGCCCCGGGCGCGAGGAGCTCGCCGAGCCGCTGGCCGGGCTGGACGGTCGCCGGCTGGTGGTTTGCGGCACCGACGCCGACCTGGCCGCGGTGCTGCTGCGGCTGCTGCGCACTTCGTTACTAGGGGCAGTGCCGGTGGGTTACGTGCCGTCCTCGGCGGCGTCGGCGGTGGCCCGGCTCTGGGGCCTGCCGGTGGCGCCCACGGCGGCGACCTCGCTCGCGCTGCGCGGCGAGCCGGACCGGGTGCCTCTGGTGCGTGACAACGCTGGTGGGGTGCTCGTAGGGCTCGGCGTAGTGCGGCCGCTGGACGGGGTGGCCTACTGCGACGATGAGGTGGTGCTGCGCGGGCAGGCTTCCCGGTTGGAGGTAACCCCGGACCGTGCGCTCGGGTTGGTAGTCCGGGTGGTGCGCCGCGGACTGCCCGGGTGCCGCGCTGTGCGCCAGGCCGCCGGCCGCGCCGTACAACTGGGCTGCGCACCCACCGACGTGTGGCGCGACGGCGTCGCAGACCGCACCACCGACCGCTGGACCTGGTACCGGCACACCGAGGACTGGCAGCTCATCCAGGGCTGACCTCCCGGCGTGTCCGACGCTCGCGCACGGCGTGCACCAGCCGGTCCTGACCGGTTTCAGCCGCTCCAACCGGGGACACTTTCCCAGCAAGGACACGATCAACAAGCAACATTCTTCGATGGGTCCAGGTTAAGGGTATGGCGGTTGTCAGACCTGATGGTTACCGCGTCACGCCCCGGTCTTGCCGGCCACCATCAGCGATGGAAAACCACAGTACGCAGCATCAGAAAATTCCAGATCGTCCCGAAGCCTTGGGATATCATCCATGCCAAGGTCGTTGTCCATGTGGCCGCCGGGAGCACCCCCAGAGCTAAGGCATTAATACCTAAGATTAGGAAGAAAGTGCTCCCGTACAAGAGTGCGAAGTGAGCCGACTGTCGTGGGCCACCACTAGCTTGAAACGCCCATCTACGGTTCAGAACGTAAGCCGTGGTAGTTCCGCAGATGAAGCTGACCGCCCGGGCTAGATGTATCCACAGCCCGAGGTGGAGGCCAAGGTGGTAGACGCCCAAGTCAACCGCCGCTGCCAGGAGGCCGACCACGACGAACCGGGTCGCCTGACCGAACAGCGTACGACCCTGAACAGCAGGTCTGTCATCTGTTGTCACGTCCAAACTCCCTAGCTCGACCGCTTGGGCGCCAAGCCTAGGCGCCGGGGGATGCCACCTCGCGACCGGGCAGCTCCACCCGAGACGACCGGAACTGCCCTGACTGCCCTCGCCAGGCGCACAACCGGCCATATTTCTCGGCTCTACTGCTCTACATGGAGCACCACCGGTCCAACAGGGTGCTGTGGTGAAGCGGGTCCAGGTTGCGTGCGAACACCGCGCGCAGGGCCTCCTTGAGCTGATAAACCCGCCACAGAACACCGCCGGATCTCTTGATCTCGCGTAATGTCCCGTGCTGGTTCGCGGTCAGGTCAATGAGGTTTTTCAGCAATGCCCAGCGGGGCACCTTTGAATTTCTTGCGATGCGCTGGTCACGCAGCTTCCGGGTCGCCTGCCACACCTGGCGCCGCACCGTCTCCAGGGCGTCGGTGGCCAGCTTGACCACGTGAAACGGGTCGAAGCAGGGGGACTCCTGCAGGGCGTGTATACGCACCGACTTACTGTAGGAGGACCCAGGTCCATCGACACCGCCTCAAGCTGCCCAGTCGCCCCCTCGGGCAGCTCACCGAAAAACTCGTTCAGCGTCTCGGCGTCCTTCCCTTCCCTGCTCCGGGCACCGCGGCCGCGTCGACGCAACCTGATCCGGCACACCTGACCGCACAGATCAAGATGCCGCCACAAGAAGTCCACATCCCGCGTGTCGTAGCGATGCTCTGTCGCATACAGTGCGGGCACACCAGCCGTCGCCGGGTCAGCCGAACCCGCCCAACCACCTCGCCCGAACCAGGCCCCACCTGCCAAGACCCAGGATCAACCGCCACCACACCTGGCAGGCACAACAACAGACGACTCAGTAGCCTGCCGTTGCGAAGATCGAGTGAACGGAACATCAAAGGGTTGACCCAGATTTAGCTGCACCCTAGGATTAAATTTTCCGTCGCCAAATGGTGCTATTCGGGGAGGTCGGTTCATGGAACAGGAAGCGCAGGAGCGTTACGAAGCGCAAGAGAGTTACTACGAGGTTCCCCAACTCGTTGAGGCTGGCGACTTCGCAAGCCAGACTCACGGTGCTGGCGGCGACAGCTGGGATCCGCAACCGATCCTCCACAACTGGGGTTAGCCGCAAGCACAGGCTATCGTGCTCGTTAAAGATAGTCCAGATACTCCCGGATACGGTGCTGATTGGTTTGTGATATCGACTGATATACGCGAACCACGGACCTTATCCGGGCGCGATAACTTGCCAGCGCATCACTACCTGAAGCTCTCCAGCCCCGACCTTGGTGTGATCGGGTGTTGGCCACAAGATGAGTTTCATTTACACACAGGGCCAGCTGGCCACATTCTGGCATTCGGCTTCTGCCCTCGGGCTGAGTTATTTGCTGAACTCGCGCAGAGTTCATGTGGGGACAGCGCAGTAGACCGCCTGACGCGACGGCTTCCCGGTAGCTTTCACCTTATCGTAGCAAGACCCGACGGAACCCTTCGAGTTCAAGGTAGCGCCTCGGGTCTACGACGCGTCTTCGTCACCGATTCCAGCGGGCCACACCTGGCTTCCAGCCGGTTAGACATACTTGCGCGGATCACAGATTCGCGGCCAGACATCTCGGTATTGGGGACGCGACTGCTGCACCCCGGCCTACCGCCGCACCCTCTGAAGGACCGGTCCCCCTGGCAAGGCGTCCAAGCCGTGACACCCGGCCACGCCGCCACATTGCGGCAGGGCAAACCGCCCGAGACTCGCGCTTGGTGGACACCTCCGGAACCGGCTAGGACGCTC
>JBOHFU010000169.1:0-7325 GCA_050699675.1 Pseudonocardiaceae bacterium | reverse complement strand
CTGCTTCGAGGCGGGGGCGCTGGCCACCGGCGCCACCCTCGACGTGCTACCCCACCACGATCTCTACACCGAGATGCACCACGACCCCGACATCGCTGCCGCCTACCGGCGCAACGCCGAGTCGCTCGGCCGCACCTTCGGGCCCCTCGACCCCCGCGCTGCGGCCTCGACCGACATGGGGAATGTGTCGCTGGCCATCCCCTCGATCCACCCAGGGATCGGCATCGACTCTCTCCCGGCCGTCAACCACCAGCCCGAGTTCGCCGCTCACTGCGCCACCCCGGCGGCCGATCACGCCTTACGGGACGGAGCCGTCGCCATGGCCTGGACGGCCATCGACTGCGCCACGGACGAGGCCGTCCGCACCCGGCTGCTCACCACCGCATATTAAGGGCGCCCGCGGGCGGTTCATTGCGTTGGCCGGCAGCGTGGCATGCATTCATCGAGGCGTTGTAGATGCCGCGCCCCTTCGAGTCCGGGTGCAGGAAGCCGCCGTAGATACGGGTACTCCCGGGACGTTGCGACGGTTGCGAGCAGCGAGCCGCACCAGCGCTCGACCTCCACGGACTCGTAGACGTAGGGGTGAAGGCGTTAGTGCGCTCTGGTGCTCCGGCGCCACCACCCACCGCGAGGAATACCGGACATGTCCAGACGTCGACCGCTGGCGGTCCGGGACAACGATATGGATGCTTGTGGTACTTGCGGAAGGTCTGCGAGCAGCGACAAGCATCCATGTGGCGACCCAAGCACTCAGCGGGTCGGTCCGGCAGGACGTCGCGCTCCCTGGCCACGGCCCAGCAGCCGGCCTCCCGCGCTGTCGTCGTCATCGCCCGCCGGTGGGCTCCCAGGGCAGTCCATGCCCGGCAGTAGGATCACGTCCGTGCCGGGTACCGACGATGACTTCGAGACCCGCCTGGCCGTCCTGGAGCGTGAGGTCGCTCAGCTTCGTGAGCAAGTTGCTCTCACCAGCTCTGATGCTGCCGCTGCCCGCGTGCTGGCGTCCGGTGCCGACCGTGACGTGTCGGAGGTTCGTGCTGAGCTGCGTGCCCACACTCAGAGCCTCAACGCTTTGCGAGAAACCCAGCTCGAACAGGGCCAGAAGATTGACAAACTGGACCGGGAGATGTGCGAGGGTTTCGCCGAGGTGCGCACCGAGATGCGCGAGGGTTTCTCCACCGTGGCCACCGGTATGGCGCAGATCACCGCGCTGCTGACGAATATCGCAGGGCCGGAGCGCGACGGTAGCTGACCCGCCGGGCGAGGGCCGCCAGCACGTCCGTGGACGAGCTCGGCTGCCTGGCGAGCACCGTCTAGCAGAGCGAGAGTGCTGGAGAAGCAGAGGCCGTCGGGGAAGGTGAAGGTCAGGCTGTTCGCAGGCACCGTAAGGACGGTAGCCGCCTTCGCTCGTTCTCAAACGGCCGTTGCGCTGGTCATCACATCGACCAGCGGCAGGACTGAGACGTAACGCCACGTCTAGGCTCTCCGACACCCACCACAGCGGCCAGGCCCGCTCGTCGGAAGGACGCGAACCGCACGTGATCACTGGTGACCTCAAGAGCAAAATCGACCGCATCTGGGATGCTTTCTGGTCTGGTGGCATCGCCAACCCCGTGGAGGTCATCGAGCAGATCACCTACCTGCTGTTCCTGCGACGGTTGGACGATCTGCAGATGCTGGCGGAGCACAAGGCCAACCGGACCCGGCGGACGATCGAGCGCCGCATCTTCCCCGAGGGCAGCGACGACCGTGGCCGCGCCTACGACGACCTACGCTGGTCACGGTTCAAGGACTTCGCCCCGGCCGAGATGTTCACCGTGGTCAGCGACCACGTGTTCCCGTTCCTGCGCACGCTGGGCGGCGACGGTTCCACCTACGCCCACCACATGCGCGACGCACGCTTCACCATCCCGACGCCTGCGCTGCTGGCCAAGGTGGTCGACCTGCTCAACGACGTACCCATGGATGATCGCGACACCAAGGGCGACGTCTACGAGTACATGCTCGGCAAGATCGCCAGCGCCGGGCAGAACGGCCAGTTCCGCACGCCGCGCCACATCATCCGGTTGATGGTGGAGCTGACCGCCCCGCGGCTCGACGACATCATCTGCGACCCGGCCAGCGGCACCTGCGGCTTCCTGGTGGCGGCGGGCGAGTACCTGCGCGGCCAGCACACCGGGCTGATGTACAGCCCAGAGCACCGCGATCATTTCCATCACAAGATGTTCCACGGTTTCGACTTCGACAGCACCATGCTGCGCATCGGCAGCATGAACATGCTGCTGCACGGCGTGGAGAACCCGGACGTCCGCTACCGTGACTCGCTGGCCCAGAGCGCCGCGGACGAGGCCGAGCAGTACTCGCTGATTCTGGCCAACCCACCCTTCGCCGGCAGCCTGGATTACGAGAACACCGCCAAGGACCTGCAGCAGATCGTCAAGACCAAAAAGACCGAATTGCTGTTCGTGGCGCTGTTCCTGCGCCTGCTCAGACCCGGCGGCCGGGCTGCGGTGATCGTGCCCGACGGGGTGCTGTTCGGCTCCAGCAAGGCGCACAAGGAGCTGCGCCGCATGCTGGTGGAGGACCACATGCTGGACGCCGTGGTGAAACTGCCCGGCGGGGTGTTCAAACCGTACGCGGGGGTGTCCACCGCGATCCTGCTGTTCACCAAGACCAACTCCGGCGGCACCGACCACGTCTGGTTTTACGACGTCACCGCCGACGGCTGGAGCCTCGACGACAAGCGCGCGCCGTTAATGGCCGATGACAAACTCGGAACATGCCCCGCCGCAACGCTGACCGATGACGAACACCCGAAGAACAACCTGCCCGACGTGGTGGCCCGGTGGAAACAGCGCGCTCGTGAGGAGCGGCAACGCCCCCGCACCGCCCAGAGCTTCTGCGTGCCCAAAGCCGACATCGTCGAGCATGGCTACAACCTCAGCCTCAACCGCTACAAGGAAATCGAACACGAAGAGATCGAGCACCGATCACCGCGGGCCATCATGGACGACCTCGACCACTTGGAGAAAGAAATCCACGACGGCCTCGCCGAGCTCCGAGGGATGCTGTAGATGCGCTGGCACACCGATACACTCGGTAGCGTGGTCACCGATGCGAAGCTGGGATTCGCTTGTGGTGAACAGGCGGAAGCCGGCGTTTTCCAGATCCGCATGAACAACATCACCAAAGATGGCACTCTAGATCTCTCAAAGATACGGCGAATTCCTAGGTCTATCAGAAATTGGGAAAACTTTCAGCTCCGAGCAGGAGATGTTCTTTTCAATGCAACGAATAGTCCTGAACTCGTCGGCAAAACCGCGGTCTTTGAAGATTGTGGTGAGCCGACCGTGTTTAGTAACCATTTCGTCCGAATTAGATCGGACACGAAGTGTCTCGACAGTAAGTTTCTAGCCCGATGGTTACAACTTCAATTCCAGAAGCAAGTCTTCCAGAACATGTGTCGTCGGTGGGTGAATCAAGCGACGGTCGGGCGCGATGCACTACTTGAATTGAAGATACCTCTTCCGCCACTAGCGGAGCAGCGGTTGATCGCGAAAATCCTAGAGCGGGCCGATGCGCTGCGAACCAAGCGCCGCGAAACTCTCGCTCGACTTGATGGGCTCACGCAGGCCATCTTCATCGACATGTTCGGGCACCCCGTGTCAAACCCGTATGGAATACCTTTGACACGCCTTGGGGAGGTGGGTCGGCTCGACAGGGGGGTCTCAAAGCACCGCCCACGCAACGCGAGTGATCTATTAGGTGGACCGTACCCGTTGGTGCAGACCGGAGAGGTAGCTAACTGCGACGGCTATATTCGTAGCTATACTCAAACTTATTCGGATCGCGGACTTCGGCAAAGCAGGATGTGGCCTGCAGGGACGCTCTGTGTCACGATAGCAGCAAACATTGCAAAGACTGGAATTCTGACCTTCGATGCATGTTTTCCTGACAGCGTTGTCGGGTTCACGTCAGAGAATTCTGCTACGGTAGAGTTTGTGCGTTCATGGCTCTCGTTCCTGCAGGGCAGCCTCGAAGACAATGCACCAAAGTCCGCCCAGAGAAACATAAACCTGGCAATTCTGCGAAGTCTAGAAGTTCCACTACCTTCGGTGGAGTTGAGACAGGAATTCGCTCAGCGCGTAACGGGAGTGGAGCGGCTGAAGGTCAGTCACCGCGCGCATCTCGCTGAGCTGGATGCACTGTTTGCGTCGTTGCAGTACCGGGCGTTTCGGGGAGAGCTGTGAGATGACTGCGGGTGGGGGTGGGGGCGGTAGCAGGGGCAGCAACTTTGCGTTCTTGCGGGCGGACTGGCCTGCGCTCTTTGAGGAGGCGCGCCGCGCCGAGCACTTGGCGTTGCTGGACCCGCGGACCTCGTGCTTCTATGCTCGCCGCACTTTGGAACACCTTGTCACGTGGCTGTTCGATGCGGACCCTACGCTGCGGCGACCGTATAAGAATGACCTGAACGCAATGCTGCACGAACCGACGTTCACCAAGCTCGTCGGGCCACCGGTGCTGGCGAAGGCCGAGATCATCCGGAAGCAGGGCAACAATGCTGTGCACGGTAGCCGTCCGGTCAGAGGGCAGGATTCGCTCGCCGTGTTGCGGGAACTGTTCCATGTCACTTTCTGGTTCGGCCGCCGTTATGCGCGCACCGACGCGAGCCGTCCACCTGCCCAGTTCGACGCGACGCTCCTGCAGCAACCACAGGCGTCGCCGCAGGCCGGGCAGACCAGAGCAGAACTCAAGCGGCTCGCAGAGGATCTTGCCGCCAGAGACACCCAACTTGCGGCGGAACGAGCGAAGAGTTCCGATGTCGACGCCGAGCTGGTCGAGCTTCGCGCCGCGGTAGCTGCCGCCAAAGCGGCCAATGAGAAGCAACCGGACACACATGACTACGACGAGACGCACACCCGGGACCTGTTCATCGATCTGTTGCTCGCCGAAGCCGGTTGGGCGCTCGATGCCGAGCAGGACCGGGAGTTCCCGGTCACCGGGATGCCGAATCCGAGCGGGAAGGGCAACGTCGACTACGTCCTGTGGGGCGACGACGGCAAGCCACTCGCACTGGTCGAGGCCAAGAAGGCCACCCGCGACGCCCGCGCGGGTCAGCAGCAGGCCAAACTCTACGCGGACTGCCTGGAAACCATGTTCGGCCAGCGCCCACTGATCTATTACACCAACGGCTACGGGCACTGGTTCTGGGACGACGCAAACTACCCGCCGCGCCCAGTGCAGGGTTTTCACAAAAAAGACGAGCTGCAGCTGCTTATCCAACGTCGCAGCAGCCGGCGTCCGCTGGCCGACGCCAGGATCAACCCCGGCATCATCGAGCGCCACTACCAGCAGCGGGCGATTCGCCGGATCGCGGAGACCTTCGAGCAGGACCATCAGCGGCGCGCGCTGGTTGTGATGGCCACCGGTGCGGGCAAGACTCGCACCGTGATCGCGCTGACCGATCTGTTGATGCGCTGTAACTGGGCTAAGCGGGTGTTGTTCCTGGCCGACCGGGTGGCGCTGGTGAATCAGGCGGTGAATGCCTTCAAGCAGCACCTGCCCGATTCGGCGCCGGTCAACCTCGTCACCGAAAAGGACACCGACGGCCGGGTGTACGTGTCCACCTACCCGACCATGATGGGTCTGATCGACCAGACCGACGCTCAGCAACGCCGGTTCGGCGTCGGCCATTTCGACCTCGTCATCGTGGACGAGGCGCACCGTTCGATCTACCAAAAATACCGCGCCATCTTCGAGTACTTCGACGCGCTGCTGGTCGGGCTCACCGCGACACCGCGCGACGAGATCGACCGGAACACCTACAGCCTGTTCAACATCGAGAACGGCGTGCCCACCGACGCTTACCCCCTGGACGAGGCGATCGCCGACGGTTATCTGGTGCCGCCCCGCGCGGTCTCGGTACCGCTGAGGTTCCAGCGCGAGGGAATCCGCTATGACGACCTCAGCGACGACGAGAAGGACCAGTGGGACGCGCTCGACTGGGACGATGACGGGCAGCGGCCCGACGAAGTCGATCCTGAGGCGGTGAACAAGTGGCTGTTCAACACCGACACCGTCGACAAGGTCCTCGAAACGCTCATGACCCGCGGCGAGAAGGTGGCCGGTGGCGACCGGCTGGGCAAGACAATCATCTTCGCCAAGAACCACCACCATGCGGACTTCATCGCCGAGCGCTTCAACGCCAATTACCCGGAGCGGCTCGGCAGCTTCGCCCGGATCATCACCTACCAGACCGAGTACGCGCAAAGCCTGATCGACGACTTCTCCCGCAAGGACAAGGTGCCACACATCGCGATCTCGGTGGACATGCTGGACACCGGTATCGACGTGCCCGAGGTGGTCAATCTGGTCTTCTTCAAGATCGTGCGCTCCAAGACCAAGTTCTGGCAGATGATCGGCCGGGGCACCCGGCTGTGCCCAGACCTCTTCGGCCCCGGCCAGCACAAGACACAGTTCTTCATCTTCGACTTCTGCCAGAACCTCGAGTTCTTCAACCAGAATCCCGAGACCTCTGACGGCGCCTTGGCCGTGCCGCTGGCACAGCGCCTGTTCACCGCGCGGGTCGCCCTGATCGCCGGACTGGACCGGCGCCTACCGGCTGGCAGCCAGGCCCCTGATCCGGTTACCGCGGCGGAGCGGGATCTGCGCCGGGACACCGCCGGCCTGCTACACCAGCTGGTGGCGGGGATGAACCTGGACAACTTCGTCGTCCGGCCGCACCGGCGCTGGGTGCAGACCTATTCCGCGCGGCAGGCGTGGAACACCCTGGATGACGAGCAGCTCACCGGCATCGTGCAGCACCTTTCCGGGCTGCCCAGTGCCTTTCAGGATCGCAGCGCCGTTCGGGATGACGACGAAGAGGCCAAGCGCTTCGACCTGCTCATCCTGCGGGCGCAGCTGTGCACCCTCAACGCCGAGCCGGGATGGCAGGCCATCGCCACCCAGGTCCGCGCCATCGCAGACGCCCTGCTCGACCAGACCGCCATTCCGGCTATCAACGAACAGCAGGTGTTCCTCGAAGCTCTCGCGGGCGTGGACTGGTGGCACGACGTCACGCTCCCCATGCTCGAACAGGCCCGGGTCCGGGTGCGCAGCCTGGTGAAGCTGCTGGCCAGAAAAAGCCGCAAGATCGTCTACACCGACTTCGAGGACCAACTGGGCGATGCCGCCGAGATCGCGGTGATCGACGGTTCCAGCCAGATCGACATCACTCGCTTCCGCGCCAAGGTCCGCGACTTCCTGTGCCGGCACTCCGACCACATCTCGCTGCACAAGCTGCGCCGCAACGCACCGCTCACCGAGGC
>JBOHFU010000168.1:4510-7347 GCA_050699675.1 Pseudonocardiaceae bacterium | reverse complement strand
GCCTGACCGTGCACGGTCTTAACCGCCCTAGTGGGTAGAAACCCACGATGCAACCTCCCCCTGCTCTGGGTGGCTCATCGGCACATCGCTGCGACTACCGTTTCAGACCTCGCATGCTGATGCAAGAGCAGATGCACAAGGTGCAATCTCCATCTGGACGTCGCGTACCGATGCAAGAACCGATTACGATCGGAAGCGATTGCCATGTGCTCGTCTATTGTTATTTTGGGCGATTTGACCGCTCTGGCGGGCTTGGCGGACGGGAGCCTACGGAGAGATGAGAGATGCCACAGAGCTTCAACGGTATGCGGGCCACGCGGCTTCGGCGGGCCACCTGGAAAAAGAGCAGTCACAGCAATCCCAGCGGGGACTGTGTGGAGTTGGCGGAGCTCACCGGTGGAAAGATCGCCGTGCGCAACTCCCGGCTCCCGGGCGGGCCCACTCTGCTCTACACTCGTGCCGTGATGGCCGCGTTCCTCCAGGTTGTGAAGGAGGGTGGGTTCGACGAGGTGACCGGATGATCCCTGTCCGGGATGGGTAAGGCCCGCCGGTATCGCGGGTGGCCTGGCTGCTGGCTGTGGTGAGACCAGCTGTGGTGAGACCATCCGTAGTGCTTCACCCGTAGGAGGATATGGTGAGGGCAGCTCGGTCGAGTCAGAATCCGACCGTCGGTCGCGCACCAGCACGACCGCAGGGGCCGACCGCGCTGCGCATCGTGTTGGGCAATCAGCTACGTCAGCTCCGTGAAGCGAGCGGAATCACTGCCGGAGCGGCCGGCCACACGATTCGGGCCTCCCATGCCAAGATCAGCCGCATGGAGCTCGGACGGGTCGGCTTCAAGGAGCGCGACGTCGCAGATCTGCTCACCCTCTACGGCATTACCGACGAACGGGAGCGAAGTGCGTTCCTGACGCTCGCCCGGCGGGCCAACGTGCCCGGCTGGTGGCACCACTACAGCGACATCCTGCCGAGCTGGTTCGAGGTTTACCTCGGTCTGGAGCAGGCCAGCGCCGTCATCCGCACCTATCAGCCCCAGCTCGTGCCCGGCCTGTTGCAGACCCAGGAGGGCGCCCGCGCCGTCATCCAGCTCGGCCACCGAACCGCATCCGCCGACGATATCGAGCGCCGGGTCGCACTGCGAATGGCGCGTCAGGAAGTCCTCACCCAACCCGAAGCGCCCAACCTGTGGGCCGTGATCGAAGAGGGCGCACTATGGAGGCTTGATGGGCGTTCGGCAATGCAGGAACAAATCCAGCATCTGATCGAGATGGCTGAACTCCCCAACATCACACTCCAGGCGATACCGGTCTATTCCGGTGCACACGTGGCAGTAGGTGGTCCATTCACGATTCTGCGCTTCTCCGAACCCGACCTACCGGACATCGTCTACCTTGAACAGCTGACCAGCGCCCTGTACCTGGACAAGAGCGAGGATGTGCAGCACTACCTGATGCTCATGGATCAATTGTGTGTCCAGGCCAAATCCCCCGCCGAGACGATCAGGTTTCTGAGCAGCATCCTCAAAGAGATCTAAGTTGAGAGTTCCCGGGTGAACGAGGCAGATCCGGGGCATGCCTTCACCAGGCGTCAGGGCTTTCGGGCGACACCGCTGAAATGAAAAACTTCCACAGCAGGGACACCGAGTTCGATGGGGTCGGGTCGCCACAGCGAACAGGAGACCAGACCGGGCTCCAACAGCTCCAGACTGTCGAAGAAACGGATGAGCTGCTGACGGCTGCGGGCCACTATCGGGGCTGCGCCGCTTCGGTTCCAGAGTTGCATGGCCTCTTTCATCGCCTCGCCGTCGATCTCTGCGGTGGGGTGGGATATCACCAGGTAGCTACCCGAAGGCAGGGCGGCTAGGAGCCGGTTCACAATAGCGTGAGCCTCGTCGGTGTCCGTGATGAAGTTCAGGATCCCTAACAGCATGAGTACGACTGGTCGGGTGAAGTCCAGCGTCCGGGCGGCTTCCTGCAAAATCGTGTCTGGTTCGCGAAGATCGGCCTGAACGTAGTCGGTGGTGCCTTCTGGGGTGCTGGTGAGCAGGGCCCGCGCGTGAGTCATGATCAGGGGATCACTGTCGACGTAGACAATGCGAGACTCCGGTGCGGTCGCCTGGGCGACTTCGTGAGTGTTGTTGGCTGTGGGCAGACCGGTGCCGATGTCGAGGAACTGGCGAATCCCCGCATAGCCTGCCAGGTGCCGGACAGCGCGGACCAGAAACCTCCGCTCGGCACGGACAGTGTCGCGGAGGCTCGGGATGAGAACAAGAATCTGTTCGGCGATCTCGCGATCGACCGCATAGTTGTCCTTGCCACCCAGCAAATAGTTCCAGAACCGAGCGGAGTGCGCCACGGTAGTATTGAGATCCGGAGGCCTTTTCTGGACTGGGGTGCGTGTGCTGTCCGTCACGAGTGCGCTTCTCTCCACGCTGCTACTGGCTCGCCGCGGACCTGTAGCCCGCCTCGTGCCCCTGATACGGTCGAAAACATGCTGAAGCTCCGGAAGTGTTGTGATGGGTGGGATCCGGGGGGGAATGGCTGAGTCATTTGTACAGCAACTTAATTTGCGTGGCTCCGCCCAACGGGAGTGGTCGCCTGCACCGCTGGGGCCGCTCGGGTACCGGCGGCTGCCGACGCTGGCACGCTGAGAGCCAGCAGGGTCGCAGCAAGAACAGCAGTGGCCGCCATGGCTGTGAGTCCGATGCGACGGAACACTTTGGTTACTCCTTGTAGTCGTTTGACCTCATCCAGCCACCGTGGTTGATCACCATACTCCCCGGTACGTGGGCATGGTGTCACCCGTTTGGCCGACTCGACGCCAGGTACGCCGTGGCG
>JBOHFU010000168.1:0-4410 GCA_050699675.1 Pseudonocardiaceae bacterium | reverse complement strand
CCCGTTTGGGCTACGTCATGTCCTCGAGCTGCTTGCCCTTCGTCTCTTGCACGAATCTCAGCACGAAGATGAATGAGAGCAGCGCGAATATCGTGTAGAGGCCGTACGCCAATCCGAGGCTGACGTCGGCCAGGGCCGGGAACGTCGTCGAGATGAGGAAGTTGCTGATCCACTGAGCAGCCGCGGCAAGCCCGAGGGCGGCGGCTCGGATCCTGTTGTTGAACATCTCGCCGAGCAGCACCCAGACCGTCGGGCCCCACGAAATCCCGAAGAACACGACGAAGGCGTTAGCCGCGATAAGCGCGGTCGTGCCAGCCGTGTCACCGAGCGCCGGTTGACCGTTGACCAAGGGGGCTGTGCCGAAGACGTAGGCCAGCGTTCCCAGGCTGACGAACATGCCCGCCGAGCCGATCAGCAGCAGCCGGCGCCGGCCGAGCTTGTCGATCACGGCGATCGCGATCAGCGTGACGACGATGTTGGTCACCGACGTCAGCACCGTGATGATCAGTGAATCGGCCTCGGTGAACCCGACCTGCTGCCACAGCGCCGAGGAGTAGTAGAAGATCACGTTGATGCCGACGAACTGCTGGAAGACCGACAGCAGGATGCCCACCCAGACGATCGGTAGCAGGCCGAGGAACGGTCCGCGCAGGTCGCGGACCGTGGATCCGACATCCTGGACGATGGTGCGGCTGATCTCGCGGATCCGGTCGTCGACACCACTCTTGAGCACCTGGGACAGCACGGAGCGGGCCTCTTCGGTCCGACCGCGGAACATCAGGTACCGCGGGGACTCGGGTATCTGCAGCGCGAGGATGCCGTAGGCCACCGCAGGAACAGCCAGGGTGATGAACATCCACCGCCAGGCCGCTAGCCCGAGCCACAGATCCTCGTTCGAGCCTCCCGCGGCGGTGGCCAGGAAGTAGTCTGAGAGCAGCGCCACGAAGATGCCGGAGACGATGGCCAGCTGTTGCAACGAGCCGAGCCGGCCGCGGATCGAGGCAGGCGCGATCTCCGCGATATAGGCCGGGGCAATGACCGAGGCCGCACCAACGCCGAGGCCGCCGACGATGCGCCAGAAGGTGAGGTCGTACGGCGAGAAGGCCAGCCCGGAACCGACCGCACTGACGAAGAACAGCACCGCGGCGACCAACATCACCCGGATGCGACCGATCCGGTCGGCCAGCTTGCCGGCGAGCCAGGCACCCACCGCGCAGCCCAGCAGCGCAGAGGCCACGACGAAGCCGGTGAGCCCCGCTCCCATCCCGAATGTCTCGCGGATGGCCGACACCGCCCCATTGATCACGGCGGTGTCGAAGCCAAACAGAAAGCCCCCAAGGGCGGCCACCGCTGCCAGCAGGACCGCCCGCCCGGTGTCGTACTGCTCTGCCTGGGGCTCGATCGACGTCATGGCTCTCCCCGTGGCGATCGGTTCGGGAATCCACGCTGCTGCGATGCCTACCACGTGCCAGGCCCGGCTTCGGGCTGCGAAGGACTATTCGCGACGGTGGAAAACTCAGGAAAGACCGGTGCCAAAAAACGTGTTAGCGTCAGCGACCTGCGTCACGTGGACACCCTCCACGCACGGTAGGCCCGACGGCCACGACCGCGGCCGAGCCCCGTCAGATCCGGCGCGCCCGGGCAAGCCATGCGGGCAGATCAACCAGGTCGCCGACCGGACGCCCGAGTGCGGTGGCGTGGGTGCTGCTGACAATGACACCTCGATACTGGCTTGATCGCAGGTCCTCCAGGGCCCATCCCTGGCCGAACGCCTCTCGGATCACCGTGTCGCTGACCTGGGGTCCGAAGCCCGGCCCGATGTCGGACAGCGCGAGTACGTGGACCAGCGCGCCCGGGCGGCAGGCGCGGCGCAGACTGCGCACGTACCGGCCGCGGTCTCCGACGTCGAAGATGTGGAACAACGCACTGTCGACGACCGCGTCGTAGATCTGGTCCTGGCCCAGCTGCAGCGCATCGGCGACCTCGAACCGGGCTGCGACGTTGCGCTCGGCGGCGGTGGCGCGGGCCTGGTCGATCGCGTGCTTCGAGGAGTCGATGCCACGGACGTCGTAGCCAAGCCTAGTGAGGTGGATGGTGTGCTCCCCGGTGCCGCAACCGGGATCGAGCACCCTGCCGCGGATCCAACCGCCGCGTTCCAGGGCGACGATCGCCGGCTGCGGTTCGCCGATCACCCACGGCGCGGTGCGGGATGTGTACGCCTCGTCGAAGACGGCACGCGACGGGGTCGTCTCCTGCGGGGCCGGTGCGTCCGCCACTCGTTCCTGAGCCTCCGTGAGGCGCACGTTTCGAGACTCTCCGTCCGGCTGAGCCGGATCAATGTGCCAGCTGATGGCCCGGCGTGGATGGAACTCCATCCTCCGACCATAGAAGCTCAAGCGCAGTTCAGGTCAAGCGCAAGCACCCTGCCGTTCCGCAACCCACCGGGCCGGATCGACACCATCTACGCTGTGACCCGCGGCCACGCTGACCCGCCGAAGATCACGAACTTCGGCGGGAGTACTAGGCTCCCGGCGTGGGCTTTGCGGATACAGACCGGAACAGAGCGGCCGTGCATGAAGCTGGGCATGCCCTCGTTGCCGCCTCACGTGGCGTTGGCGTCGCCACCATTAAACTGTATGGTTGCGACGGCGCAGGCGGGACACTCCTCCGCGGAAAACCATTAGAACTCGACCTGGTATGGATCTGGTATGGAGGCCCGTTCGCAGAGGAAGCAGTTTTCGGCAAGTGGACACCAACGGCCAGGCCGACAGGACTTGATGACCTACTTTTTGCGCACAAGCTATGCCGGAAAATAGGAATTACCGATATTACCGGGATCACGAACCAAGTTGAAGTATATCTCCGAGAGCAGCAGTTTCGGCTTGAGCTCATCGCAGCCCGACTGTTGGCGGCCGATGCGGTGCAAGGCGCTGAGCTTGATGAGCTACTTCGGAAGAACTCCACCACTAAGCCGAACACGCCCGGTCGTCTTGCGGGTAAACTCGGGAAAGAGCATTAAGGGTGGGAGACATGGACTTTCCGACCAGCAATGACTTCGTCCCGTCAGACGAGGATCGGGCGAGCGTTGCGGCCTGGTTCGCGAAATACGACGCGCTCGCGGCGGAGCAGGACTTCGAGGCGATGGCGGACATGGCGATGTTCCCACTTAACGAGGTGACCGACGACGGGGCCAGCAACGGTCAGGCGGAGCAGTGCAGCCGGGCGCAGTACCTCGCCCAGATGGCGGAGGTGATGGGTGGGTCGGGCGACGACGTGACGATGGAGTTGACCAGGACCCCGCACTTCATCTCGGACGGACTGGTCTTCGTGATCACCGAGGGCGCTGTGACCTACGGAGGGCAGACCCAACCGGTGCGCTACGGCGACTTGTTGGTGAAGAAGGACGGGCAGTGGCTGTTCCAGACTATGGTCCAGGGCGGTTGGGGCGGCTGACGACCCGGGAGACGACCAGCATTCACGGGGCGTTCACGTGAAGTTGCCATTCGATGGACCAACACAATTAGTCTGCTGCTATGCGAGAATCCTTCCAGGATCAGCTCGGCCAGCTCGGCGACCACCTCGCCGAGATGTGCACGGTCGTCGCCTCGGCGATGGAGAAGGCCACGACCGCGCTGCTCGAGCGCGATCTCCAGCTCGCCGACGATGTCATCTCCGGTGACGCCAGAATCGATGACCTGCGGGCGATCGCCGAGGACCGCTCCTACGCCGCCCTGGCCCTGCAGGCCCCGGTGGCGACCGACCTGCGGGTCGTCCTCTCCGCGATCCACGCCGCCGGCGACTTGGAACGAATGGGCGACCTCGCGCTGCATGTCGCCGAGGCGGTGCGCCGCCGGCACCCCGGGCACGTACTGCCCGAACAAGTCCGCCCCTACTTCGCCGAGATGGGCCGAGTCGCGGTGACGCTGGCGCTCAAGGCGGGAGAGGTGATCCGCGCCCGGGACCTGGTGCAGGCCAGCGAGTTGGAGTCCGACGACGACGCGATGGATGACCTGCACCGGCACATGTTCACCGTGCTGATGGCCCGGGACTGGCCACACGGGGTGGCCGCCGCTGTCGACGTGACGCTGCTGGCCCGCTTCTACGAGCGCTATGCCGACCACGCGGTGTCGGTGGCCCGCCGGGTGATCTATATGGTGACCGGCCGGATGCCCGGCCCGCTGCCGGTCTGACCAGCGTCTCCTCGGGTGAACGATGGGCGGGCGGCGAGGGACACGTACACCAGTCCGACGAGGACGGGGACCTCGATGAGCGGGCCGACGACACCGGCGAGCGCCTCGCCGCTGGTGATGCCGAAGGTGGCGATGGCGACGGCGATGGCAAGCTCGAAGTTGTTGCCCGCCGCGGTGAACGCCAGCGTGGTGGACCGCTCGTAGCCCAGTCCGAGACCCT
>JBOHFU010000167.1:0-7406 GCA_050699675.1 Pseudonocardiaceae bacterium | reverse complement strand
GGCACCCGCCGCCCCCTTGTCGGCGGGTGCCTGCCGCCGGTCGGCCAGCTCGGCGAATCGCCGCTGTGGCGGAAGGTTTTCGTGTCGCAGGCAGCTGTTCGCGCGGGCAGCGAGCCAGGTGGCGATGCTCTCGACCACTGCTGCCCTGCGTGATCACGCATACTGAGGTGTGCAGTGTGGACGTGACGACTGAAGAACAACTGAAGCGCCACTGGAATGGGTCGAGAAGGTGCGGCTCAGCGCTGCCGCAGCACGGCTGCCCAGAGCCGCCGGGGCCCATCCACCGGTACCGGTGGTTCGGTTTGCAGGTCGGCCAGCCCATGGATCCGTTCCGCCGAAGCCAGCACCAGCCGGGCACCCGTCTCGGTGGCGATCGCCGCGACGTCGGCCGCGGGCAGTCGCGGATTCACTGCCAATGGCACTGCACCCCGCCGCATCGCGCCGGTGAAGGCGTCGACGAAGTCGGGACCGCCCGGCAGCATGATCAGGACTCGCTCCCCGGGGCGTACGCCGAGTACGGCCAGCGCAGCCGCTACTGCGGCCGCCCGGCCGGCTGGCTTCCCCGATCGTTGTGGATCGTAGTGGCTCATCGAATCACCGACGTGGCGAATGAATCCGGTCACAGGCAGTGACCTGACCCGAACGTGTAGTGAGCGGATCGTTCGTGGGCGGTTATGATCTCGACCACTGCTGCCTCCGCTTTGTCGGTACCTGGGGTGGGCAGCATGGTTGTGACAACTGAAGAGCAACTGAAATGCCACTGGAGCGGGGTCTGGAGGCACTGTGGAGTTTGCGATTCTCGGTCCGTTGGAGGTAATGGACCAGCACGGTCACATCGAGGTGTCCAGTGCCAAGGAGCGGCTGCTGTTGGCCGTGCTCGTGGTGCACGCCAACGAGGTGATCTCGGCCGATCGGCTGATCGAGGCGCTCTGGGGCACCGAACCACCAGCCACCGCCGCGAACACGTTACAGACCTACATCTCCCACCTGCGCCGGGCGCTTGAGCCCGCTCGCGCCCCGCGAGCCCAGGACGGCGTGCTCCGTACCCGCAGTCAAGGCTATGTGCTGGTCGCCGCACCCGAGGTGGTCGACGCGGTGCGATTCGAGCGGTTGGCCCGTGAGGGCCGTGACGCGCTGCCCGCCGACCCGGAGCGGGCGGCCGAAACACTGAGCCGGGCGTTGGCGTTGTGGCGCGGCGAGCCGCTGGGCGAGTTCCGGTTCGAGTTGTTCGCCCAAGCCGAGATCACCCGGCTCATCGACCTGCGCGCGGTCGTGCTGGAGGACCGCGCTGAGGCCGAGCTTGCCCTCGGGCGGCACGCCGCGCTGTGCGGTGAGTTGAGCCGTGCGGTGGCCGAGTACCCGCTGCGCGAACGGCTGTGGTCCCAGCTGATCCGGGCGCTGTACCGCTGCGGGCGGCAGGCTGACGCGCTGGGGGCCTATGCGCGGTTACGCGAGCAGCTCGCCGAGCAGCTCGGTATCGACCCGAGCCCGGAGCTGGTCCGGCTGCACGAGGCCGTGCTCGCCCAGCATCCCGAGCTGGACTGGCGACCGCGGCAACCGCAGCCCGCGCGCGGCCCGTCCGGCCCTACCGTGATCCCGAACGCGGAGAAACTGCTGCCGGAGGCCCACGCTGCGTTAGCTGCACACGACTGGCAGTGTGCTTTCGACCTACTGTCTCGCGCGGACCGGGTGATGCCGCTGAGCGCGGAGGACCTCGATGGCCTGGCCGAGGCAGCTTACTGGTCGGGGCGCGACCGGGAGGCGCTGGCCGTGCGGCAGCGTGCCCACCACGCCTACCTCAGGGCCGGTGACCACCGCCGAGCCGCCGTCGATGCGGTCATACTCACGATTCAGTACGGAGGTTTCCGGCAGTTCGCGGTGGCCAGCGGCTGGTTTCAGCGCGCGCAGCGGCTGCTTGAGGCCGAGCCCGATTGCGCCGAGCACGGCTACCTGGCCTGGGCGGCCATGATGGTCGCGCTCATGGCGGACGACCCTGAGAAGTGTCTGGCCGCCGGCCGGTCGACCTATGAGATGGGCGCACGACACGGCGTCACCGATCTGCAGGCCGTCGGGCTGGTGTTCCAGGGCGGGGTGCTCATCCGCCGCGGGCAGGTAGCGGAGGGACTAGCCTTGCATGACGAGGGGATGGCGATGGCCGTCGGCGGGGATCTTTCGCAGCTGGCCACCGTGCAGATCTTCTGTCAGGTCGTCCGCACCTGCTGCGAGCTGGGTGACTATCGCCGCGCCGAGGAGTGGACCAGGGCTATCGAGGACTGCTTCGTGCGTACCGGGCTGACCAGCTTTCCCGGCGACTGCGAGGCCCACCGCGTCACGATCATGATCAGTCGCGGCGCCTGGGCGCTCGCCGAACAGGAGGCCCACCGGGCCTGCGCAAAAGCGCAGTGCTTCGACCCAGTCCATGTCGGCTTCGTCTTCGCCGGCATCGGTGAGATCCGGCTGCGGATTGGCGACCTCACCGCCGCCGAGGAGGCCTTCGCCAAGGCCGAGGGGTTGGGAGCCAGCCCGCTGCCCGGCCGGGCCTGGCTGGAGCTGTTGCACGGACGCTCCGCCGAGGCGGCCGCGTTGATCAATGCGGCGCTTGCCAGTAGAGGCTGGGACCGCTTGGACCGTACCCGGTTGCTTCCCGACCAGGTGACCATCGCGCTGGCTGTCGATGATCTCGACACCGCTCGCGCCGCGGTGACCGAGCTGGTCGAGTCGGCGCAGATCTATGGCAGCAAGGCGCTGCGTGCGGCGGCCGAAGCCGCTCGCGGCGCGCTGGCGCTGGCCACCGGTGAGGACGACCCGCTGCCCTCGCTGCGCCGCAGTGTCGAGCTGTGGAGGGAAGCCGGATCGCCATACGAGAGAGCACGGGCCCGGGTGCTGCTGGCCACCGCACTGGGCCGGTTAGGCCAACCCGAGGCAGCCCGGCTCGAACTGGCTGCCGCCCGGGCCTGCTTCGAGCGGCTCGGCGCCCGGCTGGACGCCGAGGGTGCCGCCAAGGTTGCCGCTGAGCTGGGAGCCGTCGGCTGAATCCGCACCCGAATTAGGCGGTTGCCTGTTTGGTGGGGCCCTGCTCGGTGGGAGCGGGGGGCAACTGGCCGCGGGCTGCGACGTCCAGCGCGGCGGCTGCGGCGGGTGGCAACCGAAGCGTGCCGCTGCGGTCCAGCTTGGCGAGCTCTGCTCGGGCCTTCGCGTAGGCGGCGATGCGCTCGGCGTCGTGGTCGGAGTTCCGGGCCATGGTGAGCAGCTTGATCGCCCGCTGCACGGTGGCACGCTCCGGCGCCGGGATGCCGGCCAGCCGGATGCGTTCCGCGGCATCGCGCGCGGCGTGCCAGGCGGACCATGCCCGCTCCACTGCGGTGGCGAAGCGAGCGCGGTGCGCGGCCGGTGGTTCGGTGTCGGTGTCCAGTGCCTGGGCCTCGGCGAAGGCGTCTACGAACCGGCCGGTGGATGGCACGGTGACGTCGGTCAGCGCGGGTAGCCGCAGCACCGCGAGCGGGTCGCATTCGAACTGGCCGTACTCACTGCGCAGCTGGGCGAACCGGGCCCGGGTAGCACGCCAGTCCGGAACCGGCGCAGCGCCAGGTACGGGTGACACCGGTCGAGACGGCGCCATCGCCGGGTGCTGCCCCCGGCCTACCCGGCGGCGGCGGTGCAGGTGCCGCACCACGGTTACCGCGCCCACCCCGGCCAGCATCAGCGGCACGAGGGTGACCAGCGTCACGGCGACCACGCCAACGGTGGCCAGGAGCACTGCGAACAGCAGCACCAGCAGCGGACCGAATGGCCGACGTGCCGGACCCCAGTGGTGATAATGGCCGTACGGCTGTCTTCTCATGGCCGCGTCCTTTCGGTGCCACATCTTTGATACCACCCCTTGATACCTCCCTGCGACGCCGCACGGGAGAGTTTCCGGCGCCCGGTGTGCGTCAGCATCCCGGCGGCCCGCCATCACCTGCGATGATGCCCTCAAGGACCCGGTGGACGATCCTGGCCGGCCGGGGCGGTGCGGAGGGGAGTTGGCACGTGTTCAGCAAGCTGCTGGTGGCCAACCGCGGGGAGATCGCGATCCGGGCGTTCCGCGCCGCCTACGAACTGGGTTGCCAGACGGTCGCGGTGTTCTCCTACGAGGACCGCAACTCCGAGCATCGGCTCAAGGCCCACGAGGCCTACCAGATCGGCGAGAAAGGTCATCCGGTCCGCGCCTACCTCTCGGTGGAGGAGATCATCCGGTCCGCGCAGCGCGCCGGGGCCGACGCTGTCTACCCCGGTTACGGCTTTCTCTCGGAGAACCCGAAGCTGGCCACGGCCTGCCAGCAGGCCGACATCACCTTCGTCGGGCCGCCACCTGCGGTGCTGGCGCTGGCCGGCAACAAGTCGCGGGCGGTGGCTGCGGCGCGCGAGGCCGGAGTGCCGGTGATGCGGTCCAGCGCCCCGTCCACCGACATCGACCAGCTGATGGCCGCCGCCGAGGAGATCGGGTTCCCGATCTTCGTCAAGGCCGTCGCCGGTGGCGGTGGGCGCGGCATGCGCAGGGTTACCTCGCCGCGCGGCCTGCGCGACGCACTGGAGGCTGCCAGTCGCGAAGCCGAGTCGACATTCGGCGACCCGACCGTGTATCTGGAGCAGGCCGTCATCGACCCCCGGCACATCGAGGTGCAGGTCCTCGCCGATTCGACCGGCGAGGTGATCCACCTCTACGAGCGGGACTGCTCGGTGCAGCGGCGCCACCAGAAGGTCGTGGAGATCGCCCCCGCGCCGAACCTGGATCCCGATCTGCGGGCGCGGATCTGCGCCGACGCGGTGGCCTTCGCCCGACACATCGGCTATGTCAACGCGGGCACCGTGGAGTTCCTCGTCGACCGCGTGGGAAACCATGTGTTCATCGAGATGAACCCGCGCATCCAGGTCGAGCACACCGTGACCGAGGAGATCACCGATATCGACCTGGTTGCGTCCCAATTGCGGATCGCGGCCGGACATACCCTGGCCTCCCTGGGGTTGTCCCAGGACACGATCGTGTCGCACGGCGCCGCGCTGCAATGCCGGATCACCACCGAGGACCCGGCCAACGACTTCCGCCCGGACATCGGGACGGTCACCGCGTACCGCTCCGCCAGCGGTGCCGGGGTCCGGCTGGACGGTGGCACCGTCTACCCGGGTGCGCAGATCAGCCCGCATTTCGACTCCATGCTGGTCAAGGTGACCTGCCGGGGACGCGACCTCGGGTCCGCCGTGCTCCGGGCGCGCCGGGCGATCGCCGAGTTCCGGATTCGCGGGGTGCACACCAACATCCCGTTCCTGCTTGCCTTGCTCGACGAGCCGGATTTTGTGGCAGGCAAGGTCACCACCTCGTTCATCGAGCAGCGGCCACATCTGCTCGCCGCTCGGCAGTCCGCGGACCGCGGCACTCGGTTGCTGACCTACCTCGGGGACGTGACGGTGAATCGGCCGCACGGTGAGCCCCCCGAGCTGGTCGACCCGGTGCGGAAGCTGCCGCTGATCGACCTGGACTCCCCGCCGCCCGCCGGATCCCGGGACAAGCTCCTGGCACTGGGTCCGGAGGGGTTCGCGGGCTGGTTGCGGGCCGCCGACCGGGTGGGCGTCACCGAGACCACCTTCCGGGATGCCCACCAGTCGCTGCTCGCGACCCGGGTGCGCAGCAGGGATCTCGTCGCGGTGACGCCCCACGTCGCCCGGATGACCCCGCAGCTGCTGTCGCTGGAGTGCTGGGGTGGCGCGACCTACGACGTGGCGCTGCGGTTCCTCGCCGAGGACCCGTGGGAGCGGCTGGCCGCGTTGCGCGCGGCGGTGCCCAACCTGTGCCTGCAGATGCTGTTGCGCGGGCGCAACACCGTCGGCTACACCCCCTACCCGACTGAGGTGACCACGGCCTTCGTCGAGCAGGCCGTCGAGACCGGCCTGGACATCTTCCGGATCTTTGACGCGCTCAACGACGTCTCCCAGATGCGCCCGGCCATCGACACGGTGCGCGAGACCGGCCGGGCCATCGCCGAGGTGGCGCTGTGCTACACCGCGGACCTGTCCGATCCCGGGGAGAAGCTGTACACGCTGGACTACTACCTGCGGCTGGCGGAGCAGATCGTCGCGGCCGGTGCGCATGTGCTGGCCATCAAGGACATGGCGGGCCTGCTGCGACCCCCGGCGGCCCGGACGCTGGTGGCAGCGCTGCGCAGCCGGTTCGATCTCCCGGTGCACCTGCATACCCATGACACTCCCGGCGGGCAGCTCGCCACCCTGCTCGCCGCGATCGACGCCGGGGTGGATGCTGTCGATGCGGCCACAGCCTCCATGGCCGGCACCACCTCGCAGCCGTCGCTGTCCGCCCTGGTCGCGGCCACCGACCACACCGAGCGCAGCACGGGGCTGGACCTGCAGGCGGTCTGCGACTTGGAGCCTTACTGGGAGCTGGTGCGCAAGGTCTACGCGCCCTTCGAGTCGGGCTTGACCTCGCCCACCGGGCGGGTCTACCACCATGAGATCCCTGGTGGCCAGCTGTCCAACCTGCGCCAGCAGGCCGTGGCGCTGGGCCTGGCAGACAGGTTCGAGCAGATCGAACAGGCTTATGCAGCGGCCGACCGGATGCTCGGCAGGCTGGTGAAGGTGACCCCGTCCTCCAAGGTTGTCGGGGATCTGGCACTGCACCTGGTCGGTGCCGGTGTCGAGCCGAAGGACTTCGAGGCCGACCCTGCTCGTTTCGACATCCCCGACTCAGTGATCGGCTTCCTGCACGGCGAGCTCGGTGATCCTCCCGGCGGGTGGCCCGAACCCCTGCGCGGTAAGGCCCTGGAGGGGCGCAGCGGTCCCAAGGGGATCGCGGAGCTGTCCGCTGAGGACCGCAAGGGACTGCGGGAGGACCGGGCCCGGGCCCTCAACCGGCTGCTGTTCGCCGGCCCCACGGCAGAATTCGAGGAGCATCGCGAGTCCTACGGGGACACCTCGGTGCTGCCCAGCAAGGAGTTCTTCTACGGGCTGCGGGCCGGCGAGGAGCACGCCGTGGACCTCGACCCGGGGGTACGGCTGCTGATCAAGCTCCAGGCGATCGGTGACGCCGACGAACGCGGCATGCGCACCGTGATGTGCACGCTCAACGGGCAGCTGCGGCCGCTGCAGATCCGGGACCGCTCCATCGACTCGAAGGTCCCGGTCGCTGAGAAGGCCGACAGGTCCGACACCAACCATGTCCCGGCGCCGTTCGCCGGTGTGGTCACCCTGCTGGTGTCCGAAGGGGACACCGTGTCTGCCGGGCAGCCGGTGGCCACCATCGAGGCGATGAAGATGGAAGCCGGGATCACTGCACCCAAGGCCGGCACCGTGGCCCGGCTGGCGATCAAGACCGTGGCGCAGGTGGAAGGCGGCGACCTGATTTTGGAGCTTCGCTC
>JBOHFU010000166.1:0-7434 GCA_050699675.1 Pseudonocardiaceae bacterium | reverse complement strand
ACCACCACGACGCCCCGGAGTCCACGGACCCGGGGCGTTGTGCTGCCGGGGAGCATGGACTCCGGAACAGAATCCAGGAGGCCACCGAGATGCCCACTCACGCGTCCACCGAGGCAGCACCCGAAGTGCAGGGCGGCTCCGCCGATCTCGCCGCGCTGCGCACCGAGATCGACTATCTCGACGCCGAGATCCTGCGGCTGGTGCAGCGGCGCACCGCGGTATCCCAGGCAATCGGCAGCGTCCGGCGAGCCGCCGGCGGCCCACGGGTGGTGCACGGCCGCGAGATGGCCGTCCTGGATCGCTACCGCGAGCTGGGCACCGAGGGACACGAGCTGGCGATGCTGCTGTTGCGCCTGGGGCGCGGCCGGCTCGGTCGCTGACCGCCCCGCTCGCGGCACCGACCTCGCCCACTCAGGCACACTGGCGGCATGGTGCTCAATCTCATTGCCGTGCTCGCAGCACTCGCCGGGTTGCTGGCCGCGCTGGCGCACGGCGGATACCTCGCGATGCTGAGGTCGGCGGCGAACCGGCGAGCCGGTGGGGAACCCGTCAACCAGTACGTCCGCAGCCGTGTTCCGGTCGCGGCGGCGACCCTCGGCGTGGCACTATTCGCTCTGTTGCTCACCACCGGCGGCTCGTTTGCCGACGTTCTGGCCATTCTGGCCGGAGCCGGTAGTGGCGTGGTGGGCTACCAGGCCCTGCAGGGCACCCGGACGCGCTTCCGTACCGGCGGCTGAACATCCGGTAACCGTCCGGCCCATCGGGCGTACCGGACGCCGATAGGCCTGGGCGTGCGGCGGTGCAGGTCCTAACCTGAGCTCGTGAGCGAGGAGCGCAGCAGGTGAACGCCGATGCCCGGCTCGTCGCCGATCGCTACCGCCTCGACCAGCGGATCGGCGCCGGCGCGATGGGCGTGGTCTGGCGAGCGCACGACCTGCGGCTGGATCGCACGGTGGCCCTTAAGGAGCTGCTGATGCAGCCTGGGCTGGCCGCGACGGAGGAGGAAACGGCCAAAGCCAGGGCGATGCGTGAGGGCCGCATCGCGGCTCGGCTGCAGCACCCGCACGCGATCTGCGTCTACGACGTGGCCCTCGATACCGGCAGCACCGGTGATCGAGTGGTGCCGTGGCTGGTCATGGAGTACCTGCCGTCGCGCAGCCTGGCCACGGTTCTCGCCGAGCAGGGGACGTTGCCACCGCACGAGGCGGCCAGCGTCGGCCGGCAAGTGGCCGCCGCGCTCGCCGCGGCCCACCGAGCCGGGATCGTGCACCGGGATGTCAAGCCGGGCAATATCCTGCTCGGACGCAACGGCACCGTCAAGATCACCGACTTCGGGATATCCCGGGCGACCTGGGATACCACCGTGACCCGCACCGGCATACTGGCGGGCACGCCCGCCTACTTCGCCCCGGAGGTGGCCCGCGGTGAGCTGCCCGGCCCCGCCGGCGACGTGTTCTCACTGGGCTCGACCCTCTATACCGCGGTAGAAGGAGAACCACCATTCGGGCTGGACGAGAACACCTTGGCGCTGCTGCGGACCGTCGCCGAAGGCCGGGTGCGGCCCCCGCAGCAGGCTGGGCCGCTGACCACAGTGCTGATGCAGCTGCTGGCCGACGATCCGCTGCAGCGTCTCTCGATGCCCGATGCAGTTGCCGCACTCCGCTCGGTAGCGGAGACAGCCGCCGCTGGGCCGGTCACACCTGCGCCAGTCGCTCGTGCGCCAGTCGCTCGTGCGCCGGTCACTCCACCATCGATGGCACCGCCGCGCCCGCGGGCCGCCGCGCCGAAGCCGGCTACCCCGACCGCGGTGGACCTGGGCGTCGGCCGGCCGACCGAGGCTGCGGGTCGGGAGAGCCCGGCTCAGGACCGGGCCCCGTGGTGGCGGCGGCCCGCGGTGTTGCTCGCCGCCGCCGGTGGCCTTGTCCTGCTCGTCATGGTGCTGACCCTCGCCGAGGTAGGCGGCGGCCGCAACCAACCAGCGGTAGCCACGTCCGCGGCGCCACCGGCACCCGGGACGAACGCGCCGCCACCGGTGCTAACCCCCCCTCCTGGATCCGCACAGCCCCCAGCCGCGCAGCTGGAACAGATCGTGCGCACCTACTACGGCCTACTGCCCGATGACACCGCCGCGGCGTGGCAGTTCCTCGGCACCGCCGAGCGCGCCAAGGCCCGCGGGCTCGCGGGCTACGACCAGTTCTGGAGCGGGATCAACCAGGTGAGCATCCGCGGCCCAGTCACCGTGGCGGGCGACACGGTGCTGGTGAACCTGCAGTTCGAGCCGAAGAACCGGAATCCAACCTTCGAGCGCTACCGGCTCACCATGGGCACTGCGCCCGACGGTCGCGTACTGATCGACTCTGCCTCCAGGCTCGGCACCTTCAGCCTCGCCGGCAGGTGAAGCCGCACGGTCAGCCGTCGACCAGGGCCTTCACGGAATCGGTATCGAGCGCCGGCGCAGGCCGTCGAGCCCGTCGAAGGCCCGGTCCGTCGTCACGATCACCTTGCAACCGGCGTCGATGGCGACCGCCGCGTGCAACCGGTCCGCCATTCCGAGACCCGGTGCGGTGCTCGTCAGGGCGACCCGCAGGTGGGCCACATCACGCAAGCGTAGTGACGTGACCGTTCGGTCGGCGTCCGCTACACCAGGCGACGGTCCGAAGCCCAGCGGGACAGCTCGTAGCGGTTGGACAGCTGGGTCTTGCGCAGCACCGACGACACGTGGGTCTCCACCGTCTTGATCGAGATGAACAGCTCGGCGGCGATCTCCTTGTAGGCGTAGCCGCGGGCAAGCAGCCGCAGCACGTCGCGCTCTCGAGGGGTGAGCAGATCCAACTCCGGGTCACCAACCGGTGCCGCCCCGGGCCGATGGGCGAAGGCGTCGAGCACGAAACCAGCCAGCCGCGGGGAGAACACCGGGTCGCCCGCGTGCACCCTGCGCACCGCGTCCACCAGCTCCCGGCCGGAGATCGTCTTGGTCACGTACCCGCGGGCCCCGCCCCGGATCACCGCGATCACGTCCTCGGCCGCATCGGACACCGACAGCGCGAGGAACACCACATCGGGCTGCTCGGGACGGACCCGGCGCAGCACCTCCGCGCCGCCGCCGTCGGGCATATGCACATCGAGGAGCACGACGTCGGGGCGCAGGTGCGAGATGCCGGTGACGGCTTCCTCCACGGAACCGCCCTCGCCGACCACGACGACCGGCGACATGTCGGGTTCCGCCGAACCAGCCCGGTCCAGCTCGGCCTTCACTCCGGTGCGGAACAGAGCATGGTCGTCCACCAGGAAGACCCCAATGGTGGTCATGTTTCCTCCCCGCCGGTCCGGCGCGCGATGGCCAGCTGGATTTCGGTGCCCTCACCGGGTGCGGTGCGCAGGGTCACCGTTCCGCCGTGCCGTTCCATCCTGCCGCGGATCGAGTCGGCCAGGCCGTGCCGGTCGTCGGGGACGGCCGCCGGGTCGAATCCGGTGCCCCTATCCCGGATGAAGACATGCACCTGCCCGGGCTCGACCTCGGCATACACACTCACCTCGGCAACCCCGGCGTGCTTGGCCGCGTTAACCATCGCCTCCCGGCTGGCCTGTACCAGCGCTGTCAGCGGCTCCTCGAGGACACAATCGCCCACCACGACGATCTGCACGCTCACCGCGTAAGTGTCTTCCACCTCGCCAGCTGCGGCGTGCAACGTCGCCGCGAACGCTGCCACCGCGGTGTCACCGTCGGCGCCGTTGGGCGCCAGGCGCCCGTAGCCGCGCGGGCCATACAGCCAGGAGCGAAGCTCCCGCTCCTGGCCCCGGGCCAGCCGGCGGACCTCGCGGGCCGAATCGGACTGCTGCTGGATCAGCGCCAGGGTCTGTAGCACCGAGTCATGCAGGTGCGCAGCGATCTCGGCCCGCTCCTCGGTGCGGATCCGAGCCCGGCGTTCCTCGCCCAATGCGCGCATCAGCCGCAACCACCAGGGCACGGTGAGCACAGCCACCCCGACCAGCGTCGCCGCAGCGGCGAGCAGCGCGAACCGCAGCTGACCCAGGTTGCCCTGATTGACCAGGAACACCGCGATCCCGCTGGTCACCAGCGCAATCCCGGCGAGTACTCGGAGCAGGGCCATGCGGCCGCCGCCGAGCAGTACACCCGCGCCACTGCGCCAGCGAGTCCGTTGGCTCGCGTCGGCCTCCCGCCACACCACGGCGGCACCGACCAGGGCGATCCCCAGCGGACCGGTGACCCAGCCGCCCCACGCACCGCCCAGCGCGGCGCCGGCCAGCGCCAGACCCGCGCCGAGCACGACCAGACCGACACCCTGCTGCCGCTCTCGCGCGGTTGCCGGCGGTCCGGCACCGGCTTCGGTCGCCGGCACGAACGCCCACAGCAGTGCATAACCCACCAACCCGGCCCCGCCGAGGCCGGCGAGCACCGCGAAGATCACCCGCACCCACAGCACCGGAACACCGAGGTGCTCGGCGATCCCGCTGGAGACCCCGGCGATGACCCGGCCGGATCGATGCCGACGCAACGGCGGCC
Organism: Pseudonocardiaceae bacterium; assembly: GCA_050699675.1. Lineage (GTDB taxonomy): Bacteria > Actinomycetota > Actinomycetes > Mycobacteriales > Pseudonocardiaceae. The sequence goes on along the minus strand of JBOHFU010000166.1, from coordinate 2,909 downwards.
GGCCCGTACCGTCCTGGGCGCGATCCGGCACCGGAGGCTGGGCAGGATCAGGCACCGGAGGCTGGCCGCGCACCGGCTGGGCGGCCGGGGGAATCCCGGCCTGCTGCTCCGCCGATGCGCTCATGGTCGCCATCGTCACACGTACGGCGGACAAGGGGTATCAGGGTCTACCCCGGTATCCCCCAACTCGGGGACGGATCAGGGTGACCCCTGATAGTGCTCGCCGTTCCCGCGGGCCAGGCTCAACCACGTGAGTGAGATCAACGTGCAGCACACCGTGCAGGACTTCTGGGCCACCAGGCCGCGCCGCCGACGCGACGACCGCAAGATCGGTGGAGTCGCGGCGGCGATCGGACGGCGGTATGCCGTCGACCCGGTACTGGTGCGGGTGGCGTTCGTCGTGGCCACTCTGTTCAGCGGGATGGGGGTGCTGCTGTACCTGCTCGGCTGGTTGCTGCTGCCCGCCGAGGGAGATCAGGCTTCGGCCGCGGAGAGCCTGCTCGGACGGGGGCGCAGCTCGATGTCGCCGGTACTCATGCTGGTGCTCATTCTGCTGCTGATTCCGGCCAGCGGGGCGGTGTTCGGCGGACCCGCATCCGGTGTGCTCGCGCTCGCCGTGGGTGTGGGAGCGATGTTCCTGCTGCACCAGTCGCGGGCCGCGCTGGGAGAGGTTCCGAGCCCGTCCGGCACGGCGTCTGAAGCGCCACCGAGGGAGACGACCAGTGGAACCGAGCATCACTCGGATCCGCAGGTCGAATCGGGCCCGACCGACCGGCCTGCTCCTCCGGCCTGGGATCCGCTTGGCGCAGCACCTTTCGCTTGGGATCTACCGGAACCCTCATCGGCACCGCCACCGCAACCCCCCCCACCAGCGCAGGACCACCGATCCAAAGTCACTCCGATCACCCTCGGGCTCGCGCTGCTGACCGGCGGCATCGCGTCAGCGTTCTGGCCTGCGCTGTCGGGCTCCCAGATCGCCGCACTGCTGCTGGGTGTAGTGGGGCTCGGTCTGGTGGCGGGCTCGCTGCTGCGGGGCGGTCGGGGGCTGATCGTGGTGGCCGTCCCACTGGCCCTGCTCACCTGGGTACTGCAGGCGTCCCCAGTGTCCAGCCTCACGATGGGCGAGCCCCGTTGGAACCCGCTCACGGCCACCCAAGTGCAGCCGCGCTATGAGGTCAGCTTGGGCAACGGCCTCCTGGACCTTTCCGGCCTGCAGTTCGCGCCAGGGCAGACTGTGACCACCAGCGTCGCGGTAGGTATGGGGGAGGCCGAAGTCATCCTGCCGCCGAATGTCGACGCGCAGGTGAGCTGCCGGGCTCAGGTCGGCAACGTCGACTGCCTCGGCGAGAGCGACTCGGGCAGCCTTCCAACCCAGGTGAATGTGATCAACAACGGACCCGACGGACCCGGCGGTGGCCTGCTGGTGCTGGACGTGAACGCCGGTATGGGCAACGTGAACGTGGAGCGTCAATCATGAGCGGAACGGACCCGGCGATGACGGACCCAGGACCTCGCGACACCGACGAGCCGGGTGCGGTGACTCCGCGGCGCGGGCCGGACCTGCTCACCCTGGCAGTCGGGCTGGGCGCGCTAGGTGTCGCCGGCACCGCACTGATCGGCGGCGTCGACTGGCTGCCCGAGGTGGACGCCCGCTGGGTGCTCGCGGCCGTCGCGCTGGCAGTCGGCCTGATGCTGATAATCGGCTCACTCCGTCACCCCCGCCGCTGACTGCTCGACGCGCCACATGGATGCTTGTCGCTGTCCGGAGGCCCTCCTGAAGAGCGACATGGATGCTTGTCGCAGTTCGAGGGCTCTGAGAATCGCCATATGGAGACTTGTCGCAGTTCAAGGGTTGAAGAGCTGAGTAGGGCTACTGATGCCGTCCGGGTCCGGTCCCAACTAGCAACCGCCGACCCCGCCGGGCGGGTATCCGTACTACTCGGTCGACGTCCTCGCAGAATTCGTCCCGATCGTTTCTCGGCTCTCGCGTTGGTGGACCGGTTTTTGTCGGTGTCGGGTTGTAGCGTGATGTTCGTGAGCGTTCGACAGCTGATTCCGGAGGGTCTGGCGGATATTGCGCCGGGTCCGGAATTGGCGGGTCTGGAGCTGTCCCGGTTGTCGGGTTTCGATTGTGTGGAGGTTCTTAAGGCCCAGTACCGGCAGGCCAATCACGAACGGGCCCGGGTGATGGCCGCGATGGCGCAGGTTGGGGTGTGTGGCCCGGTACCCGATGATGACTTGACGCGGATGGTGATGCCGGATGAGTTCTCCGCTGATGAGGTCCGCGCTGCCCTGGTGTTGACCCGCCGCGCGGCGCACGCGCAGTTCTGGCTGGCCTATGACCTCGTGACCCGGTTGCCGCAGGTGCATGCCGCGATGGATGCCGGGGTGCTGGACGAGCCGCGGGCCCGGGTGTTCTCGGAATGGACCACCGAACTGTCACCCGAGCAGGCCCAAGCGGTGTGTGCCGCGCTGCTGCCCCGGGCGCCAAAATTGACCACCGGCCAGCTGATCGAGCAAATCAAAAAGCTGGCCATCGCCGTCGACCCCGACTGGGCACAACGCCGCTACGAGCAAGCCCTCGCGGACCGCAAGGTGGTCGGCTACCGCAATCCGGACGGATCGGCGAATCTATCGGGGTGCAACCTACCCGTGGATCGGGTCGCCGCGGCCAGCGGCCACATCGATGCCCTCGCCAAGGCTGCCAAACACGCCGGTGACGCCCGCCCCATCGACTACATTCGCGCCGACCTGTTCCTCGGGATGACCGATGGCACCTACACCGGGCTCGACGACACCGCCATCATCGAACTCCTCACCGCTGCGGCAGCCGTGGAGGCCGACCAGCAGTACAACGGCGGCGAGGGGGCCGCTGACGGTGTCGGCCACGAACCCGCCGACGACGAGTC
>JBOHFU010000165.1:0-7440 GCA_050699675.1 Pseudonocardiaceae bacterium | reverse complement strand
TGATGTCGGCCGCGCTGTCGAAGCCGGCCAGCAGCGTCTGATCGTGCTCGTAGCTCAGCAGGTCGGACGCTTTCACGGGGGGCAGCCAGCGCAGCTCGTCCACCTCCGCGCTGGGGCGAAAGCTGCCGCCCGTGGACCGCGCCGCCCAGTAGTGCGCAACCTTCTCACCCGCGGGCACCAGATAATGGGTGCTGCCCAACCTGGGGCCGAGCGCGACGGTGTGTCCGGTCTCCTCGGCCACCTCGCGGACCGCAGTGAGCGGCAGCGCCTCCTCGGAGTGCGGCTTGCCCTTGGGAAGCGACCAGTCGTTGTAACGGGGCCGGTGCACCAACGCCACCTCGACGTCGCCCGACGGCGACAGTTGCCACACGACGGCGCCCGCGGCGATCAGTCCCGGCACGGTTGATTCACCCCTGCTCATTCACCTCTGCGGTGCCGGAGGATCTCCTGCACCTGATGGTCGCGGACGGTGGATCCGTCCGTGGGGGAGGGGCTCCACGAGCCATCCGATTCTAAGACCCAGCATCGTGTTGCCGGGTCCAGAGCGGAGGTGAGCATCGCATCCAGCTCGTCGGTCACGTCCCGGTCCGCCACCCGCACCAGCACCTCCACCCGACGATCTAGGTTGCGGTGCATGATATCGGCGCTGCCGATCCAGTGCTCGTCGGCGCCCACGAAGTGAAAGACCCGTGAGTGCTCAAGGAAGCGACCCAGGATCGAGCGCACCCGGATGTTCTCCGACAGCCCCGGACGTCCGGGAATCAATGCGCAGATGCCGCGGACCACCAGGTCGACGGAGACACCCGCCACTGCCGCCCGGTACAGCGCATCGATCACCTGCTCGTCCACCAGAGAGTTGACCTTGATCCGGATCCCCGCCGGGCGGCCCGCCCGGGCGCGGGCGATCTCGCCCTCGATTCCCTCCACGATGCCGCGCCGGATCCCGTAGGGCGCCACCAGCAAGCTGCGGTAGCTAGTCTGCCGTGCGTACCCGGTCAGCGAGTTGAACAGGTCGGTGAGGTCGGCGCCGATCGCCGGCTCGGCGGTGAACAATCCGACGTCCTCGTAGAGCCCGGCGGTCTTCGGGTGGTAGTTGCCGGTGCCGATGTGACAGTACCGGCGGATCATCGAGCCCTCCTGGCGTACCACCAGCGCGGTCTTGCAGTGCGTCTTGAGCCCCACCAACCCGTAAGCCACATGCACCCCGGCGCGTTCCAGCGCCCTGGCCCACTTGATGTTGGCCTGTTCGTCGAATCGCGCCTTGAGCTCTACCAGCGCGACGACCTGCTTGCCCGCCTCGGCCGCGTCGATCAGCGCGTCGACGATGGGGGAGTCACCGGACGTTCGGTAGAGCGTCTGCTTGATCGCCAGCACGTGGGGATCCACCGCAGCCTGCTCGATGAAACGCTGCACGCTCGTGGAGAACGAGTCGTAGGGGTGGTGCACCAGCACGTCACCGTCGCGCAGGGTGGCGAACACGTCCTTGGGTGTCTCGCCCTCACCGAAGGCCGGGTGCGTGACAGGGATGAACGGCTCGTCCTTACACTCCGGGGCGGGCAGCGCGTAGACCTGCCACAGACACGACAGATCGAGCAGGCCAGGCACCTCGACGACGTCGTGCGGGTCGACGTCGAGCTCGCGCAGCAGCACCTTCAGCACGTGCTCGCTCATCGTGTCGGCCACCTCGAGGCGCACTGGTGGACCGAAGCGGCGTCGCGCCAGCTCCCGCTCCAGCGCCTTCAGCAGGTCCTCGTCACGGTCCTCGTCGACCTCGAAATCGGCGTTGCGGGTGATCCGGAAGACGTGCCAGTCCAGCACTTCCATGCCGGCGAACAGCTCACCGAGATGGGCGCCGATCAGCTCCTCCAGGGGGAGGAACGTGGCGCGTGACGACCCGCGCCCGCCCTGGTCGCCGTCCACCCGGACCAGGCGTGGCACGTTGTTGGGCACCTTGACCCGGGCGAATCGCTCGATGCGACTGTCGGGGTCACGCACCATCACGGCGAGGTTCAGCGACAAGCCCGAGATGTAGGGGAACGGGTGTGCAGGATCCACCGCCAACGGGGTGAGCACCGGGAAGATCTGGTCGGAGAAGTAACCCGACAGCCGTAGCCGCTGCGCATCGTCGAGGTCGGACCACGTGACGAACGTGATGCCGTGCTCCGCGAGCTGTGGTGCAACCTCGTCGAGGAATACCCGGGCGTGGAGTTCGGCGAGCTCCCGGCTGCGCGTCGCGATCCGGGCCAGCTGCTCCCGGGGAGGCAGCCCGTCGGCGCTGCGCACCGACAGCCCAGCCTCGTCACGGCGCTTGAGCCCGGCGACCCGAACCATGTAGAACTCGTCGGTGTTCGACGCGAAGATCGCCAGGAACTTTGCCCGCTCCAGCAGCGGCTGGCTGGCGTCCTCGGCGAGCGCAAGCACCCGGGCGTTGAAGTCCAGCCAGGATAGTTCCCGGTTGAGGTAGCGGTCGTCGGGGAGGTCGGTGGCCGAGGGCAGCGGAGTCGCCGCTGGCGGGGCGGGCAGTACCGTCACCGTGGCACCGCGTGACGAGTTGCTGGGTGACGAGTCGTCGGCTGCGGTCGTGCGACCGGTGTCCTCGTCGGGCGTGCTCACGTGGCCATTGTTCCGTACCTAGCCGGTACCAAGTGTGCTCATCTGGGGAAATCTCCGAACCCAGGTTGCGGGAGCGCAGCGCGGGTGAATCGGCCAAGGCCCAGGTCGCGCGCCACCGCCAGATCGGCCGCGGTGTCGACGTCGCACTGCAGCCCCGGCCAGCAACCGGCGAGCTCGCGAGCCCCTGTGGCCCGATGCGCGGCCGCCGAGCCAGGTCCGAAGCAGGGCTCCAGGGGCTGCCATGGTGGGGCCAGCAGCAGAGTCGTCCCGGTGCCCGTGCGATCGGTGCAGAAGAACCGGCCGCCGGTGGCCAGGGCGGTGCGGACCGCGCAGTCCAGCTCCTCCGGACGCAGGGCCGGCAGATCGGCCTGCAGGGCCCCTATCGTCGCGGACGGGTCCACCGCGCGGAGCACTGCCTCTCCGTACCGCAGGGCCGGGTTCAGGCCAGCGGCCGGCTCGTCGGGAATCGTCGCCACCCCGTCCGCTGCGAGGGTGGAGCGCAGCGCCTGGTCGGAGCAGATCGCCACTGCCCGGCGCACCGCAGCCGCGCCGGTCACCGCAGCGAGGGTGTCCCGGACCAGCGCGACGACCAACCGGGCGTGCGCCTCGGGGGCACCGGTCCCGCCGTCGGCCATGCCCAGCAGCCGGGTCTTGGCCCTGGCGAGCGGTTTCACCGGCACGAGCAGGTCTACTTGCACGCGCCCATCCTCGCGCGCCGGGCAGACACTGGACCTCCGATCCGGCGGCAGGGAAGACTCGGGTCTGGATCAGCACGAGGAGGATGGCGTGGCACGCGAGAAGGCGTCATGACCCTGCCGGTGCAGCGAATCGCGGTGATGGGCGCGGGTACCTGGGGGACCACCTTTGCCAAGGTGCTCGCCGACGCCGGCCGCGATGTCGTGCTCTGGGCCCGTCGAGCGGAGGTGGCCGACGCCGTCCGGCACCGGCAGGTCAACCCGGACTACTTGCCCGGCGTGCGGCTGCCGGCTTCCTTGCAGGCCACCGAGCACGCCGACAAGGCACTGGACGGGGTGGACGCGGTGGTGTTCGCGGTACCCAGCCAGACGCTGCGCGACAACCTGGGCGATTGGCACAAGTCGATTCCTTCGGAGGCCACCTTGGTGAGCCTGGCCAAGGGCGTCGAACTGGGCAGCCTCAAGCGGATGAGCGAGGTCGTAATAGATGTGACGGCTGTCACGCCCGATCAGGTGGTGGTGGTGTCCGGCCCCAACCTGGCCCGTGAGATCGCCGCCGAGCAGCCCACCGCGAGCGTGATCGCCTGCACCGACCACGACCGTGCCGTCGCGGTGCAGCACGCCTGCGTGACCGGTTACTTTCGGCCGTACACCAACACCGACGTGATCGGCTGCGAGCTGGGCGGCACGTGCAAGAACGTCATCGCGCTGGCCTGTGGGATGGCTGCCGGATTGGGATATGGGGACAACACTCTTGCGACGTTGATCACCCGGGGATTGGCCGAGATGGGACGGCTTGGTGCGGCGCTGGGCGCCGACCCGACGACCTTCGCGGGCCTGGCCGGCCTGGGCGACCTGGTGGCAACCTGCACCTCACCACTGTCGCGCAACCGCTCCTTCGGCTACCGGCTCGGGCTGGGGGACACCCTCGAGCAGGCCGAGCAGGCCACCCACGGTCAGGTGGCCGAAGGCTTCAAGTCCTGCTCGTCGATCCAGGGGCTGGCCGCGCGCTGCGGCGTCGAGGTGCCGATCGCCGACGCGGTGCGCCGGGTGTGCAACGGCGGCCAGTCCCCCCGAGAAATGGCCAGCGACCTGCTCGGCCGCACCCCCAAACCGGAATGACCCCATCATCGAGGCCCATATGGAGACATATCGCGGTCAAAAGGGGTCTGATTGCCGCGATATGTCTCCATATCGCGGAGTCTCTCAGCCGCAGCCCGACGCCGGCTGGCACCCCGGGGCGCGGCACTCACCCTGTTTGCCCTTGTAGGCCACCACGGTCACCGCCCGGAACTCGATCCCGTCGACCACCCGCCAGGGTGCGGAGTCCCGCTTGACCAGGTGGATCCCGTAGAAGCCAGCCCGCTCGAACGCGGCCAGGAACGCCTCCTCCTGGAACGCCCCGGAGACACATCCGCTCCACAGTTCGGGGTCGGCGCGCAAGTGCTCGGGCACCTCCACAGCGCTGACGATGTCGGAGATCACCGCCCGGCCGCCGCGGCGCAGTACCCGGAAGATCTCGGCGAACAGCCGCTGCTTGTGCTCGGGGGCGACCAGGTTGAGCACACAGTTGCTGACCACGACGTCCATCGAGTCGTCGGGCACCAGCGGTCGCTCGGTCCGCAGCCGTTGCTGCTCGGTCTCCAGCGCGGTCAGCGACCCCACGTCGGTGACCGGGTGGGCGGCGAGCCAGCCACCCAGGGCTTCGAGGTCCAGTGCGAGGTCCTGGATGCGGCCCTTGCGGAACTCGACGTTGCCGTACCCGACCCGCTCGGCCACCTCCGGGGTGGCGCCTCGGGCCAGCGCGAGCATGTCGTCGTTGAGGTCCACGCCGATCACCCGGCCGGTCGGGCCGACCACCTGGGAGGCGATGAAGCAGATTTTGCCGCCACCGCAGCCCAAATCCAGCACGGTCTCACCGGTGGCGAGGTAACGGCTGGGATCCCCGCAGCCGTAATCCCGCTCGAGCACCTCGGCCGGGATGACCTCCAGCAAGGCCGGGTCGTAGTCGACCGGGCAACACAACGCCGGCTGCACCTCCTGGGCACCAGCGCTGTAACGCTGCGTGACCACCTGCTCAACCCCGGAGGGCGAGACCACTCCCGTCATCGGCGCTCCTCGAACGATGGTGTGCTACCGGTGAGCTACCAGCAGCCATCATCGTCACCGTCGAATGAGGATCTCAGCAACCTGCGCTAAGGATGCGCCCACGATGCGAGACGGTCGCCGCGTCGCCGAGGATCACGCGGTGTACCTATCCCATTACGGGGTGTCGCGCGGAAACTCGATCCTTACTCCATCCGAGGGCAGGACGATCAGCGTGCCACCGCGTGGCCGCCAGTTCCGACCGATCAGGAAGTAGCGACCTCCGTCGACGAAGACCAACCGTAAACCCTGATACCGGTACCGGTACGCGGCGTGCTCCCCACCGGGCAGTTCCTGCCTCACCGCTGCAGCGGAGTCGAGCTGCAGGTCTTGCGCACTGTAGAGCACTACCGGTTGGGTGGAGCGCTGAGGTTGTCTGATGATGCTTTCGGCTAGGCCGCGTCCCACCACTTGGGCGAAACTGTCCATACCCCAGAAGAGCAGCAACGAGACCAGCAGCCCGATCAGGGCGTTGATAGCCCACCGACGACCGACGCTGCCCTTGTTGCCGGCCTTCCGGCCGGTCAGGTGGCGCAATGAGGCGCCGTAAGCCGCGGCGAGTACCGCCAGAACCACTACGAAGGGCCAGAAGACAAGCACGTAGGGCTTGGCGCGAGGAAAGGCCATCGCGACGAGCACGGTGCCCAGAACCAGTAGTGCTGCACTGACTGGCAGCGCCCAGGAGATGCGGGATACAGCTTGGAGATGGACGCGGCTGACCACCCACCGGCGCAACATCCGGTCAACCCATAGCCACAGCAGCAACCCGATGCTGGCAACCAGCAGCGGCAAGAACACCGGCCCCGTACTGCGAAGCAGGTAACCGAGGATCGACTCTTCCTCCAGCAGGTCGACGTTGAGTCCCAGCGCCGTGGCGAACGCGAGCCGCCGCACCCAGGCGAAGTAGACGAGCAGTGCCGTGATCAGGCTCAGCGGCGGGAGGACAGTGAGCGCCACGTTCAGCAACTGCGGTCGGTTTTCATCTCGCTGGCCCGCCACGTCCTCGCTCATCGCCGCAGTCTCAACTCAGCCGGCCGGCGCCGATGGGCGTGGGACCGATGTCTGGGTGGAGGTGACCGATGTAGGGGGTGGCGAGGAGTCGTCAATGCGGCAGCCTTGTCCGGGTGGAGAGTCGACGATGCGGATGTTGGCATGGGGAGCGCTCTGGTGAGCCATAACTAGATCGCGCAACAGCCGCAGCGCCAACAGATCGAGACAGTCAGTCGGATCGCTCACGTGCTGCAATGCAATCTCGGCGGAGGTCCACAACCGGTCGTTTTTTTCCCGGACTGCCCGGCAGGCGTCCCCGAGTCCCGCGTAGAGCTGCCGCTGATCGCGTTCCGGCCCGAGCGCCGCGATGGTGGCGCAGTCATGATTACCAAACGCCTCGTACCACCGAGCCGCCTTGTCCACGGTAGTTTCTGCTGGGCTCAGTCCGCCAGGCCCGGGCGGCACCCAGGCGACTTCTGTGTCAACAGGGTCAGGTGTCACGGGATCGGGGGTCACGGGGTCAGGTGTCACGGGGTCAGGTGTCACGGGATCGGGTGTCACGGGATCGGGTGTCACGGGATCAGGTGTTGCAGGATCGGGTGTCACTGGATCAGGTGTCACTGGATTGGGTGTCACAGTGACTTCGCCCGCTGATTCTGAGCTTGCACTGACTGCACTGCCCGGCCCAGCCCCACTGCATCCGACTACCAGCGCGACCAACATCCCGGCCACGGTGACACGTCCGAACGTGGTCTCCGACATGATGCCCCTAGCTCTTGCACCGCTGCACCACCGGCCCACCACCAGAATGATCATGTTACTGCCCTGGCCATCCGCAGCCCTGTTCGGTGATCAGGCCTCACCCAATGACGCATTCCGCTGTTGCGGGTAGCGCTATGGCCACGTGGTCGGGGATGCTGACGGCTGCCGGTACTTACTGCCGGTCATCATATCCTTCCGAGGTGTACAGAGTGCGGCCAATCTACGCTGTACGCGG
>JBOHFU010000164.1:0-7442 GCA_050699675.1 Pseudonocardiaceae bacterium | reverse complement strand
CAGTGCTGCCCGAGCACACCACCTCGCTCGGGCGGTGGCTGCGGAGCACCCACCTCGACGAGCTCCCCCAACTCGTCAACGTGCTGCGCGGACAGATGTCCCTGGTAGGGCCACGACCGGAGCGGCCGTATTTCGCGACGCACTTCGCCCAGCTGATACCGCGGTATGCCGACCGGCAGCGGATGCGGACCGGAATGACCGGCTGGGCCCAGATCCACGGGCTGCACGGAGACACGTCCATCACCGACCGGATCCGCCTCGACAACCACTACATCGAGTACTGGTCGCCCTGGATGGACCTGACGATCTTGATCCGCACGCTGCGCCCAGTGTCATCAGGCGCCGTGTCGTCGGGAGGAAGCAAGTGAAGGTTCTCCACGTGATCACCGGGCTGGGCGTCGGAGGGGCGGAGCTGCAGCTGCGGTCACTGCTGCAGCACACCCGCCACCAGTCCGATGTCGTGACGCTCTACAACCCCGGTGCGGTCGCCGAGATGATCTCCGGGGACGGGGTGCGGGTGCGCGACCTGGGGATGACCCGCAACACCGAGCTCACCGCGCTGATGCGGCTGGCGCAGCTGATCCGCACCGGTGGCTACGACGTGGTGCACGCCCACCTCTACCGGTCCTGCATCTACGGCCGGCTCGCGGCCCGGCTGGCCGGCACCCCCGTCGTAGTGACCACCGAACACTCCATCGGTGAGACCCACCTCGAGCGCAGGCCGATGACGCTGGGGGTGCGCGCCCTGTACCTGGGCACCGACCTGTGCTCCGACGCCACGATCGCGGTGTCCGCCGCGGTGGCGCAACGCCTGACGAAGTGGGGCGTGGCGGCCCGGAAGATCGAGATCATCCCCAACGGCCTCGACTTCGGCCGGGTCGCCTTCGACGCCGGCGCCCGGGACCGGATCCGCGGCGAGTTCGGCCTCCCCCACAACGCTTACGTCATCGGTGTGCTGGGCCGGCTCGACCCGATCAAGCGGTTCGACCTCGTGATCCGGGCTGCGGCGCCGCTGCTCGGCGATCAGATCCGGCTGCTGATCGTCGGCGACGGCCAGATCCGGCCCGATCTGGAGGCCGAGGCGCAACGCCAGGGCGTCGCGGATCTCGTGACCTTCGCCGGTGAACGGCACGACGTGGCCGCAATGCTGTCCAGCCTGGATTTGTTCATCGCGTCCTCGGAGCAGGAGACGTTCGGGCTGTCCGTGCTCGAGGCGCTGGCCAACGGGATACCTGCGCTCTACACGACCTGCCCGGCGCTGGCCGGCATCAGCACCGAGCGGGCCCGCCAGGTACCCGGCGAGGTCGACGGGCTGGGCCGGGAGATCGAAACCGAACTGGCTGCCGGGCGCCGCCCGCGCGAGGAGGTTGCGGCCATCCGCGAGCACTACGGCATCGAGGCGGTCACCCGCCGGATCGACGACCTCTACGACCGGCTGATGGCGCGCAAACAGCCCCGCCGCCGACCGTCCCGCGCCCTGCCAGATCCCATTGGGCCCGACCCCATCGGAGGCAACCGATGAAAACCCTGATCACCGGCGGAGCCGGCTTCATCGGCTCCCACCTGGCCGAACACCTGCTGGACACCGGTCACGAGGTCGTCGTGCTCGACGACCTGGCTACCGGCCGGCTGGAGAACCTGTCGTCGACCATCGGTCACCCCCGCTTCCGTTACGTACGCGGCTCGGTGCTGGACAGGGCGCTGGTCGACGCGCTCGCCAGCCAGGTGGACACGATCTTCCACCTCGCCGCGGCGGTCGGGTCGTTCGTGATCCGGGATCGGACGTTGCAGAGCCTGCGCACCAATATCCACGGGACGGAGAACGTGGTTGACGCGGCACACCACAACGCAGCCAGGGTCCTGATCGCCTCCAGCAGCGAGGTCTACGGGAAGAACACCAAGGTCGGGCTGTGCGAGGACGACGACCGGGTGGTCGGCTCGCCGCTGCTGCACCGCTGGTCCTACTCCGAGGCCAAGGCGGTGGACGAGAGTCTCACCCGCGCCTACGTCACCGAACTCGGCCTGCGCGCGGTGATCGCCCGGCTGTTCAACACGGTGGGTCCCCGCCAGACCGGGCGCTACGGCATGGTCATTCCCCGGTTCGTGGCGCAGGCACTGGCCGGCGAACCGCTGACGATCTTCGGGACGGGCACCCAGGTGCGCTGTTTCTGCCACGTGCACGACGTCGTGCCGGCACTGGTAGCGCTCATCGACAACGAGGGTGCCTTCGGCCACGCAGTCAACCTCGGCAACACCGAGCAGGTGTCTATCGGCGAGCTCGCGCAGCGGGTGATCGCGCTGACCGGCTCGGCCAGCGGCATCGTCCACCTCTCCTACGAGGAGGGCATCGGCCCGGGATACGAGGACCTGCAGCGCCGGGTCCCGGACTGCACCAGGGCGCGGGAGCTGATCGGTTTCCGTCCGGTCCGGACATTGGACGACATCCTCCGGGCAGTGATCGCGGAGCAGACCCGGTCGGACCAGACCCTGTCGGACCAGACCCTGTCGGACCAGACCCGGCCGGGGCTGACGCCGGCAGCGGTGCGCTGATGAGCACCAGCATCGTGCGAACCGGCTCACAACGTCTCGGCGGCGCACCGCAGGGCGGCACTAGCAGTACGGCAGGCGATACGGCGGGAAACGGGCCCACCCCGCGGCGGCCCTCGAGGAGGCGAGGCGTTCTGACCGGGTCGGCCTTTCTCATCCTGCTGGTCGTCGGCGCAGTGCTGGTGGTGGCGCCCCGGATGATGCCCCCGGACCGGCCGTCCACTCTCGTGGTGGGCTCCCTGCCGTTCTGGAATCTCACCGAAGGCACGGACGTCGTGCTGGCGAATCGGGGCAGCTTCAACGAGGTCTCCCCGTGGATCTACGGGATCGGGGACAACGCTGAGATCGTCGCGCAGGTGCCCGAGCGGGCCGCCGAGACCGCGGCGGGCATGGATCAGCTGCGCAGGTCGGGGATCGCGCTGGTCCCGACGATCGCGAACGTGACCGACGGCCGGTGGGCCTACGAACCGGTCGCGAACATGCTGCACGATCCCGCCGCCATGCAGCGGCACGTCACCGACATCGTCGCGCTGGTACTGCGGGAGGGCTACGCCGGGATCGACATCGATTACGAGGATCTGCGGGCCACCGATCGGGAGGCGTTCACCGCCTTCGCGACCCGCCTGGGCGAGGCGCTGCACGCCGAGGACAAGATCCTCTCGATCGCCCTGTTCGCCAAGACCACCGACGCCGGGGAAGACCAGCGCAACGTCGCCCAGGACTACGCCGCGATCGGGAGGGCGGCCGACGAGGTCAGGTTGATGGCGTATGACTACCACTGGGCTGCGTCGGGCCCGGGGCCGGTCGCGCCGATCACCTGGGTCCGCCAGGTGCTGGACTACGCGAAGACCCAGATCCCCGCCGACAAGATCGTGCTCGGGGTGCCGGTCTCCGGCTTCGACTGGGTGGACGGCCAGGGCGAGCCGGTGAGCTGGCTGCAGTGCTTCGGACGTACCAGGGCTTTCAACGCCACCTTGGAGTACGACCGGCTCAGCCAGTCGCCGTCGTTTAAGTACACCGACGCGCAGGGCCGGGCGCATGAGGTCTGGTTCGAGAACGCCGAAAGCACCACGGCCAAACTCGAAGCGGCGAAAACCGCCGGGATCCGCGGCGTCTACCTGTGGATGATCGGCGGGGAGGACGACCGAACCTGGGCGCAGTTGCGGCAGGTCCTACCCGTGGAGGCGGCATCGGAGCCCTCTCCTGACAAGGCGCCCCGCTGATGCCCTGGTGGTCGGTCGCGATCCTCGTCTTCGGCGCGAACTTCGCGCTGTGGTCCACCATCGGCCTCGCCCGGCTGGTACAGGAGAAATGGGTCAAGCGCCCATGCCGTCTACATCACAGTGGCGGTCCGATGACCGTGCAGGACGTGGCCGTGCTCATCCCGGCGCACAACGAGGAAATGGTCATCGGGAGCAGCATTGAGGCGATCGCGGCCCTGGTCCCGCGGCGCAACATCCACGTCGTCTCCGACGGTTCCACCGACCGGACCGCCGAGCTGGCCCGCCGGACCGGGGTCAACGTGATCGAGACGCGCACCAACGTCGGCAAAGCCGGCGCCCTGGAGGAGGCGATCGACCGGTTCGGGCTGGTCGAACGGTTCGACGTGGTGCTGCTGTTGGATGCCGATACGGCCATCGACCCGGGATACTTCGACGCGGCCCTGCCCCACTTCGACGACCCCTCGGTGGTCGCGGTGGCCGGCTCGGTCCGGACCCACTGGCATGAACGCGGACTGTCCCTGATCGGCAAGGCGCTGGTATGCCACCGGCAGCGCATCTACGCGATCACCCAACGCCTGCTGAAGTTCGGCCAGACCTGGCGCTACACCAACGCGACGCACATCGTGCCCGGTTTCGCCAGCATGTATCGCACGGCAGTGCTGCCTCGAATCGAGATGAACCCGCCCGGCCTGGTCATCGAGGACTTCAACATGACCTTCGAGATCTACCAGCAGCGGCTGGGAAAGGTCGCGTTCACCCTCGATGCCATCGCGGTGACCCAGGACCCCGACAACCTCCGCGATTACGTCCGGCAGACCAAGCGCTGGATATTGGGACTGTGGCAGACGGTGCGACGCCACCCGCCCAGGCTCAGCCTGTTCACCGCCATGCTCACGTTGCTCCTCCTGGAACTACTGACCAGCAGCCTGTTCTTCCTGCTGTTGCCGTTCCTGGTGATCGTCCTTGCGGTCCCCGCGGTGTACTCCGCTGTGCTGACCTGGCCTGGGATGGCGCCGGTCTACGACACGGTCGCCGCACACATGAGCCTGCAGGTGCTGCTGTTCGGGGTGGTCGGCGCCGATTTCGTGCTGACCTGCATCGTCGCGCTGATCGAGCGCCGGGTGCGCTTCCTGGCGCTGTGGTTCTTCTTCCCGTTCCTCCGGGTGCTCGACGCCGTCATCGCGCTGTACGTGCTACCGCTGGCTTGGCTGAAGTCCACCGGGAGATGGACCAGTCCGGCCCGCCGCATGGTCGAGGCGCGGCCCAAGCTCGCCGAGCAGGTGAGCATGTCGGCGGCGGGCACAGCGGATTGAGCGCCGTACCGGGCGACGTCATGGAGATTGGGTGTTGCCGCCCGGGAACACCGCCAGGCACTGTTACACCCGTGACGTTCTTCCGGGTTCTCCTCGTCGACAGTCACGCGATGCTGACCGATGCCTTGACCGTCCAGTTGTCCACCGCCGACGATCTGTGGGTCGTCGGTAGCTGCACCCCAGACGATCCGCGCCTGACCGATATCGTCCGCACGGTGCGCCCGGACGTGATCACCACGGACATCGGATCTGCGGCGGCCGCCACCGGCGGGATGGTGCGCAAGCTGCGCACCGCCTGGCCCCCGGCACACCTGGTCGTCCTGACCGGTAGCCACGACACTGCCCACGCTGTCGCAGCGGCGCGGGCCGGCGCGGCGGCCTGGGTGTCCAAGGAGTGCTCGCTGGATCACCTCCTTGAGGTGCTGCGCGCCGTACCGCTCGGTCATGCCTTCTACCCACCGCGGCAGCTCGGCGTTGTGCTGCGCGAGCTGCTCGACGACGCGCGCCGCGCCCGCGACTACAGCGCGCGGCTCGACGTGCTCAGCTGCCGCGAGCGCGAGGTGCTGCTGCGCATGGTGGACGGCAAGCCGGTGAGCCAGATCGCCGCCGAGTCAGTGGTGTCCACCAGCACCGTCCGGACCCACGTGCGCAGCATCCTCACCAAGCTGGGGGTGCGCAGCCGCCTCGAGGCGGTCAGCGTCGCTCGTGCCGCCGGTCTTCGGCCCGCTGGCGACCAAACCTGACGAGAATCCGGGGACTTCACCACCGACTCATCCCGGCATCGGGAAGGATCCCCCCATGCCTCGCCTGCCTGTGTTGCTGGTGCTGCTCGGTCTCGCCGTCGGGTGCTCGCAGGGCACCCCGGTCAGTCCTGGGATTCCCACCCAGGGTCCTGCCACCGGTAGCCCCGCAGCGCCACCGGGCACCCCAACGGCACCCGAGATCCGGGTCGATGTGGTGGCCGCGGGCCTGGAGCACGGGTGGGACATCGGATTCCTCCCCGGTGGCTCGGCGCTGATCACCGAGCGGCCGGCGCGGATCCGGCTGCTGTCTTCCACCAGGCCCGGCGCTCGGGTCACCGAAGTCGCTGCCGAACTCGGTGACGTCTACGTCGCCGGGGAGGGCGGCCTGATGGGACTGGTGGTGCACCCCGACTTCGCGCAGACTCGCCGGTTCACCACCTGCCAGACCCACCAGGAGGGCGACCGTCCGGTGGACGTCCGGCTGGTCACCTGGGAACTGTCACCCGACGGCGCGCGGGCGAGCCGGGTGGCCGACCCGCTGGTCGCCGGCCTGACCCTGAACCCCTCCGGTAGGCACTCCGGATGCCGCCCCACCCTCGGCCCGGACGGCTACCTCTACGTGGGCACCGGTGACTCCGCAAGGGCCGATGTGTCCCAGGACCGCACCCAGCTCGGCGGCAAGGTGCTCCGGATCGACCTCGGCACCGGCGGTCCCGCGCCGGACAACCCGTTCGCCGGTTCCCCGAACCCCGCGGAACGGCTCGTGTTCACCTACGGCAATCGCAACGTCCAAGGCGTGACGGTGCAGCCGGGAACCGGTCGGCTCTTCGGCGCGGAACACGGCCCGTACGTCGACGATGAGATCAACCTCCTGCGAGCTGGGGCCAACTACGGCTGGGACCCGTCCCGTGGCGGTACCCGGGACCGCTACGACGAGAGCGTGCCGATGACCGACCTGCAGCGCTTCCCGGACGCGGTTCCCGCGGTGTGGAGTTCAGGCGGCGACACCGAGGCGATCTGCGGGGCCGCGTTCATCGAAGGCGACCAGTGGGGCGACATGCAGGGTCTGCTCGCCGTCGCCGCGCTGAGGGGATCCAAGCTGCTGCTCATGCGAGTGGACCCGGATGGGACGGTGACTGAGGTCGGGCAGCTCCCGCAACTGGACGGCAGCTACGGCCGGCTTCGCGCGGTACGCCCGGGCCCCGACGGGGCGCTGTACATCACGACCAGCAACGGCGACGACGACAAGGTGCTCAGAGTCGCACCGGCCGGCACCTGACAGTGCCCACCGTCAGGTCTTGTGGTGCGGACGCCACCCGGGTTTCCAGGGGTCAGTGGCTGGGAAAGCGACAATAGTCCCATTTATCATCCATCACAGCAGCGACAAAAGGGACAATCTTCTAACTACGACCCCCGCCCATCCTGCTGGCGACCCGATCGGGTGACTTAAAAATTTGCCCCTTGTTCGCCGTAACGTCACCCACATTGAGCCCGATTTCGCTGGTAGGCCGGAAAAGACCATCGGACGGGTGACGCCGGTGTGGGTGGTCGATGTCACTTAGAGTCACACGCCCGATGGCAGAACGAAGTAGGCGATGAGTTATGGGCGTTTCGTG
>JBOHFU010000163.1:0-7452 GCA_050699675.1 Pseudonocardiaceae bacterium | reverse complement strand
CGGTGAACGGATCACGATCCCACGTCGCGTACCGGGCCTCGAGAGCAAGGCCGGCGCTCTCGCACCACTGGTCGTAGTCCGCCACGGCCGGCCAGCCGTCCTGGAGCTGAAACCCGGCGATGAGCCACCCGCCCGGCCTCAGGTGCCGCGCGCACGCGATGACCGCTGCGGGGCGGCGGTCGCTTGCCACGTACGGAATGACGTTGCCGGCAAGCACGACGGCATCGAAGCGGGTGGGCAGATCGAGCTCGCTGAGGTCAGCGTGCACCCAGGTCAGTTCGGGCGCCTTGGCGCGCGCCAAGCCGATCATGTCTGCATCAAGATCGGTACCGACGACGTCGAGACCGCGGCGAGCCAGCTCGATGGCCACCCGGCCGGTGCCACAGCCTCCGTCCAGCACGGAGCGCGGACCGTAGGAGAACACGAAATCCGCTTCGCCATGGGGGTTCGCGCCGGTGGCCTCGATGCGCCGCCAGCGCTCGTCGTAGTCCGCGGGGTTGAGCTGCTGACGCCAGTGGTCCCAGTCGTCAGCCGGCGACCCGGTCACGCATCGACCCCCGTCCACACCCCGGGTATCTCGTCTCAGCGGCCATCAAACAGGTCACCTCTCAAGCTGCTCAGCCAGGACTCCGACTCTGCTACGGCAGGCTACCTGTAGCGATCTGGCGTCGCGCGCGAAGGCACGGCGGTCCTGCTTTGACTTTTCGACCTACGGTTTGCTCCTGCGAGCTGACACGGCCTCGGTGTATGCCTCGGTGGTCTCGTCATTCCGGTCGATCTCAAGCTCGCCCAGCACCTGGCGCATGACCCTCAGCGCTGGTTCGATCTCGGTTTCCGAGTCCACTATCGTTTCGATCTCAAGGAATGTTTCCTCGAGTTCGGGCACGTAGACGAGGGTAGCGAGGAGGGGTTGTCCTGCGGCAGCGAAGTGGTAGTTGGAGCAGTGCTTCTCGAAGGCGATGAGTACGTCGAACCCTAGCGCGGCGAGGATAGCCTGCAATGCGTTGGCGTCACCGACGGTTGTCTCGATTTCCGGCTTGGATCTGCTGGCCGCGTGCACCGGGGCACCCTTGTAGGTCAGTAGGGTCACCGCTGCGTCGTCGTCGGTATGCACCTCCCGCACCCGCAGCTCGCACCCGTCGTGGGTCAACGTGCGGTCCGGGGTGTCGAAGTAGCTGTCGGCGTACACGCTGTTCTGCCCGGCCGCCCGCTGACACAGCAATCCTCGAACCCGGTCGATGTCGCGTACCCGCGTCTTCAGCTCCGCCTCAATACCCACCCGGTCAGCCTCACATGACCCGCCGCGCGGTGCGCTGCAGCTCACCGACGAACCGGCGAAAGCCCCGGTGCAGGGACCCGCCGTACGCGGCGCTGCTGATCTGGTACATGGGAGAGGTGTGCCCCTCGGTGTCTTGCCCGAACGCTGAGACAAACAACGTCTCATCCAATGCGATCACTCGCCACGTCGGCAGTAGGTCGTACAGATAGATCTCCACTATTGCGGTTCCCGACGATGCGACAGAAGGCGCGCGCCCGCTGCCGAGACCGCAAGGAGGCCGGCTCCGACGCGCTGTTCACACACCAGGAGCTGGTCCAAGACGCGCCGCTGCGCGCCCGTGAGTCCTATCAGTACATTCCGCCGGTTCCTCTCTATGGCCAGATCGTCCAGGACCCGGGCTAGAAACCCTCGAGGAGAACGCGCTTCACGCGACGCACCGTGCGCTGAGCCACCTCCTCGTCGTCGCGAGCTGGGCTGGAGGACGGTGCGTCGGTCAGCCCCAGAAGATGCCGGTTGGGTCGCGGTCGATCTCGGCCAGCAGTTCGTCGATGTTGGCCGACGGTCCGATGCGATCGTAGGCGTGGAAACGCAGGTTGTGGTCGCGCCAGTACAGCTCCCACGTCTTGCTGACCTTGATGTACCGCAGTCGTGCTATCGGGAAGCGGGTCCACTCATGGTGGTCGTCCTCCCGCCAAGGGGCGCGGCACTCGACGATCGTCAGGTGCTGATGCGTCACGTCGCAGTCGACCCGAACCTGATGCCGTGCCCGCTCGGGCACGCGTCCGGCGCACCAGCGCTGTACGCGCGCGACGTCGAGCTCTGGCAACCCGGTGGCGGACATGCAGGTCAGCGTCCCAGTATCAGCGGACTTCCAAGCGGCGCAGGATCTCGGTGAGCGCCTCACCATGCTGTGCCTGGGTCTCCCTGATCGCGGCGAGCTCGTGTCCGTGCTCAGCCAATGTCCGTCCGTGCTCAGCCAACGTCGCGGTGTGCTCAGCCAATGTCCGTCCGTGCTCAGCCAACGTCGCGGTGTGCTCAGCCAACGTCCGTCCGTGCTCAGCCAACGTCCGTCCGTGCGCTGCCAATGTCTCGGTGTGTCGATCCACCGTTTCCTTGATGTCCAGCACGGTGTCGGAGATCGCGGTGAGGTCGTCCTCGACGCGCGCGACGCGGCGAGACAACTCCAGGCTGGTCATGCCGGGCAGAGTATCGCCCTCTCGGCCACGCCGAGTGACACGGTGCTCGAGCTCAGGCTTGGTGAGTGGGTGGCCGAGGTGAAGGCATGGCGCGCAGGCAACGATGTGCCACCCTGCGGGGGCGCTGGGCAGCTGGTCATCGAGGACCGAGTGCAGCGATCGGGCCGTGGCGATCGTTGACGCGTCCGTCGTCGTCGAGTTCATCGCGCCCGACGCGGACACCGCGGCGACCGTCCAGCAGCTCTTCGACTGTTGGGGGCAGACCGGTGACGAGCTACATGCCCTGGCGATGCTCCCGCTGGAGGTGATGAACGCGCTGCTCACCGGGGTGCGCAGGCAGCGGTGGGACGGCCAGGCCGCCGATGACGCAGCCGGTTTGGTCGCCTCGCTTCCGGTGACGCTGCACGACGACGGACGCGACCGCCATCGGGCCTGGGAGCTGGCCCGTCGCTACGACAACCATCCGATCTGCGACATGTTGTACGTGGCACTGGCCGAACGGCTTGGTGAGCCGCTGGTCACGGTCGATGACAAGCTGCGCCGTCGCCTCAACCACCTCGGCCTGGTACTTCGACCCGAAGAGGCTCTCAAATCCGGCCCCCATCGGACCGGCGACAAGAATGCCGAGGGCGACGGGAGCCCCTGAAGTGTTCATGATCCGGTCCGTAGTCTTCGATGTGGGCGAGACCCTCTTGGATGACACTCGCGAATGGGCGCGATGGGCTGACTGGATCGGTGTCCCCGACACACATTCTCCGCTGTGCTGGGTGCGGTCACTGCCGCTGGCCGCAACAACGCGGAGACATTCCAGTACTTCCGGCCAGGGTTTGACCTTGCCGTGGAGCGTCAGCGCCGCGAGGAGGCCGGAGTAGGAGAGCAGATTGACGAACACGACCTCTACCCTGACGTGCGCACGGCATTACAGACATTACGGAAGGCTGGGATCTGGGTGGGAATCGCGGGAAACCAGACCGCACGGGCCGCAGATCTGTTGCGTGGGCTGGATCTTCCGGCTGACGCCATCGTCACCTCTGGCGAGTGGGGTGTGGCCAAACCTGAGCCGGTGTTCTTTTGCCACGTGATCGACCTCGCTCCTGGTGAGCCACACGAGATCGTGTACGTGGGCGACCATCGCGATCACGACATCGTGCCGGCCCGCACCGCCGGCTTGCGGACCGCATTAGTGCGGCGAGGCCCCTGGGGGCACCTCTGGGCAGACGACCCCCTCGTGCAGCGAAACGCAGACTGGGTGATCACCTCCCTTGATGAGCTACCCGCACTGTTATTCCGCAGCGGTTAGCTTCGGAAGCCAGCGCCAGCCAGACCGGTGGCGAGAAACTCGTGGGCAGCATCCTTGGTGAGCTTGCCTGAGTGGACCAGCATAGTCAGTGTGTCGCGGACTTGGGGATGGGCACCAATGTGCTCGGGTTGGCGACTCTGCCATGTCACGAGCTGAACCTGAGCAGGGGTACATCGTACAGTGCCGGTTCCCGGGTGCGAAGCATAGTAGGCGTGGTGATTTCGACGAGCAGCATCTCGACGAGGAATTGCACTCGGGCGGAGAGCAGATGGCTGGTGTGGCCGAGGGCTGAGCGTTCCTTGAGCCCGAGGCTGGTGTGGATGTGAGGCAGCACGCGGTCGGTCTCGGGGTCGTGGCCCAGGGTGCCGCAGCCGAGGGCTTCGACGTTGGTGAGGTGGACCTTGGACCAGACGGGGGCACCGGGGTCGGCGAGTCTCTCGCACGTGCCGACGATCTCGGCCTCGGCGAACCCGGCGATGAACATCGGGATGTAGCCCTGGCGGACTTTGTTGGCGGTGCAGAACGCGGTGAGCGTGTCGAAGAAGTCGTCGTTGTGGTCGAACGCGATGCCGAAAGTTCGGCCGGTTGTCAGTTCATGGCTGCGCACGGCGCTCAGCCTGACATAGCGACGCGCCACTAGCCGCGTCGAAGGCCGTCACGATCTCGTGGTGATCAGCGCCGGCGGCGACCAGCACGTGTAGCAAGATCCGGGCTTTGTACGGACCGAGGAACCCGGAGTTGATCAGTCCTCGGTCCTGGAGATCGCGTTCGGAGCCGGGGAAACCATAGGTGCTACGCAGAACCGGGCCAGCGACAGTACGCGATGCGAGCACTACCGGGATCCGCGAGGCAAGTTCGGCTAGCGGGTCAACGAACGTTCCGGGTACGTGTCCTACTCCGAAACCGGCGATGACAAGGCCGTCGAAACCGCTGTCCAGGCGACGCAGTAGCTCAGCGTCGTCGCCGAGGCACGCGGTGATCAGACCGATCCGAACTCCCCGTGTGGGTGCGGGGTAGGTCGGCGCTGTCATCGGGCGGGCGACGATGCGTGGGTGCCCCTCTATTACCCGGCCGATCGGGCCGGTGTTGGGCGATTCGAACGCGCCAGGGCTAGTGCTGTGCATCTTGGAGACATGTTTGGCGGCGTGGATTTCGTCGGCCATGACGACCACGCACCCGACCCCGGCCAGGTGCTCGCTGGCAGCGGTCTGGACGGCGGCCAAGAGGTTGGCCGGTCCGTCGGCCCCGGCCAACGTCGGGTTTCGCATGGCGCCAGTGACCACAAGTGGTGCGGTGCGGTCGAGGATCAGGTCAAAAAAGTAGGCGGTCTCTTCGATCGTGTCGGTGCCTTGGGTGATGACGACCCCGTCGATGCCGGAGTCGAGTTCGTCACGCACCACGGCAATGAGTTGGGTAAGATCATCGAAGCTTAGCGAGGCGCCAGGCAGGCTGCGGAAGCTCCGAGCGGTGATCTTCAGGTTCAACTCGGTCAGTCCCGGTACTGCGGCCAGCAGAGCGGCGGCGTCGAGAGTAGGCACGACGCCAGCACTGTCGCGTGATGAGTCGATCATGGCGATCGTGCCGCCGAGAGACAAGACCGAGACGGTCCGCGTGGGCGGGCTGTGTGTCACACGCAGACCTTAGCCGCTGGCCGATGTCGGTTCGTGGTGCAGGGAGGCGACATACCGGCAGGCCGTGTCAACGCCGTCGATTGAGAGCAGCCTACTTCGTGGTCGTGCGAAGTCTCGGCACGAGTGCTCGGCGAGTGCGCAGCACCGGCTTGTCAGCCACGTCCAGTCGATGTTGAGGTAATCGGCGAGCGCGGCTAGTCGAGTGGCTGGGTTGGCGGCGTCGGAGAGCCCGTGTGCTCTGGCGTGTCCGATCACGTCGCCGAACGCCTGAATCACCGGCTTGGACTTGGTCTTGTCGACGTACCAGCGCCCGTCTGTGCGTACCCAATTCGCGATCACAGCCTCAGAACCCGGTGCGAGAACGAAACCGTCCACTTCGGACAGCGCTGGGTCCGGGCAGAACTCTGTACGGATTCCAAGCGATTCCATCAATGCCGCGGCGAGCAGTAGTAAGATACGCTCACTGGATGCCGAGTTGAGTACAGCAAGTTCCGGGACACAGAATGTTCGACTAGAGGATCCTGATGTGTCAGTGAATCTTAGACTGGTCGCTTGCAGGTAGTCGAGCTTGTGCTTGAAGAACAACCAGGTCGACGCTTCTTCGCCGCGCTGCTCTCTGGTCCAGAGGGCTGGCCTATTGGAAAAGTCGCGGGTGCTGCTCACGATGAATCGAGCGCACGAATCCGAGCCGAGCCACATGCGGGAAAGGGTGGACAGTTCGGCGCCGCTCGTGATCGCCGCGTCATCCACCTCGGGGCTGCGAACGCATTGCCGTGCCTGGGCGAGCGCGTCGTCGTCGTTCAACAATGCTTCGTCCATATTGGATAGTGCCCACAGGATTCCGAGAGTGACATCATCGGCCTGAAACGCTTGTGGGATCGCTATCGCGCTGCTAGGAATCTGCTTGCGTGCAGCGATAACGTCTAATAGTACGTGCGAGGCGCCAGGCTCGCTGGAACTCGCAGCGATGATCACGCCTCGTGGTGCCGACGATACGAACTTACCCAGGGACTGCGATCCTCGATCGGCGATGACTGTGGTCTGCCCGGTGGACCATGACGTCTTACCGAGGTACGCCGGAAGGGAAGCGCCGCCAAAGGCGCGACCACTGGGGAGTTCCCACTGCCACGCCGTGCCCGCGCCGCCAAGGACGATGGCGGATGAACCTGGCAGCCCGCGCGACAACGCCTCTCCGAGGTCTGGCTGCGAGGTTCGATCGTGGTTACCGGCGGGGGCGACGCTGAGCTCAACGTTGAGTTTGATCGGCAGCAGCATTGGCCGACCCTCGATCACTACGGGAATTCGGACCTCTTGAGCCGCCCGTGACGGCCTGGGTGGCGTTGGCGCGGGCGCCAACGCGGACAGAGTTCCGTCGGCTTCCAGCGCCGCGTCACACCTCCCGGCGACCGTGCCAGTCGGCGGCTTCAGGCCATTCTCGATCTTGGACAGGTAGCCAGGGTCGTAGTGCACCAGCTGCGCGAACTTCTTCAGCGACAAACCGCGCTGCAGGCGCAACCTGCGCAGCTCGTCGCCGAATGCCGGCTGGTTCATCGGCGCTCCCGTCGCTGTTGCCGTTGCCCTCAGGTGGGGGCAACGGGCAACGCCTAGATCACGCAGAGCGTAGCTGGGGAAGCTACCGAGCATGACCGTCAACCGGACGGAAGACATAGATGGCGATCACGTGACACATGGCTGTACTCCGCCCTACTTCCCGCGGATTCCCGAGACGGGACAGCCACCCCCTGGCCACGGCGAGCCGGGGATGACCTGATGGCGCCCGGTTTCGCCGTGTTCCACCTGACAACCCAACTCCTCGTGGGCAGGTCTTTTGTGCTATCAGGAGGTCTGACATGGCGGGCATGACCGGCGGCAGGAATGGGCGCCGGGGGTTGCGGACGGTCGCGGTACCGGTGACCAGCGCTCGGGACGGCTTTGAGCACCTGGTGGCCGATGCGGCGATGACGCCCGGGAGCGCGGGCCGCTATGTGTCGTTGTGTGGTCGCTCGGTGTGGGCGGCGGCGCTGGCCTGTCCTCCGGGTCCGCGGT
>JBOHFU010000162.1:0-7474 GCA_050699675.1 Pseudonocardiaceae bacterium | reverse complement strand
GGAACTCATGACCTGCTTTCCCCGGGAAGCGATCGTGCAGAGTTTCCATGAGCAATACCAGCAGATAGCCAGACGGGCGACCGAAGAACGCGCCTAATGTGCAAGATTCGGCCAGGCCAGAACACGGATCCCAGCTGTGTCAGCGGCATAAGGGTTCGGCCAGCGCGAGGTGGTCGCCGCGGGTGGCGGCGTGGAGAGCTCGGTAATGACGACCAGTTCGGCGAAGTGGAAGTTGCCGTGGGCGGTGGTCCAGGGGTGCAGCGCCGTGGTGTCGATGGGCGTGCCGAGCAGCCGAGGCGTGGTGTGGGCGAGAAAGCGCTGGTCGATGGTCATGCGGCTGGTGCGGACCGAAGCTGCTAGATCGTCCGCCTGGACCGGCATGGGGCATTAGTTTTGTCGGGCGCTGCGGGTGAAGAAGGTGGTGAGCCGCTCGTCCAGCTCACGCAGGTGCAGGGTGCGCAGCCGCTGCGTGATCATGGTTGAGCTGACGTCGGTGGCGGAGCGCAGCGCGTCCCGCCGTACGCGGCGGGGGGCTCGTCGCCGGGTTGTGCCGACTCCCGGGCGAGGTGTGTGCCGGAGCGGTGACGTGGTCGCCACACTGATGCGGAACACCGACGGCAACTGCGTCACACGTGCCCGGACGCGCAGCGGCGGTGGCAACGTCTGGTCCTGACACCTGTCGGCCGGTCGGGCTCAGGTGGCGTGGGTGGCGCGGAGCTGGTCGTGCAGCGAACGGACGGCGGCGGGACGGCGAGCTAGGGGAAGCGTGGCGAGGTCGTCTTCCAGGCGGCGCAGGATCAGTGTGCAGCGGCGGGAGCGCACGGTGGGTAGGCGGCGCAACGCGGTCTGCGCGGCAGGTACTGCCCGGTCCAGGTCGTCGGCTGCGACGTGTGCCCGGGACAGCAAAGCGGCGTGGAACACCGCGTTGCGGGGTGTGCTAGCCGGGTCGGTGGCAGTGCGGTCGAGGACCGTATCCGCAGCGTCCAGCAGGCGGCGACAGTCTCGGGAGGAAACCTCGGCAAGGGTGAGCGCGCTCTGGGCGAGTTGGCTTTCCAGCGCGGCCGGTCCGAACCAGCTCAGGTAGGGCGGGTGAACGTCGAGGGCGCCTGGGGTGTCGAGCAGAGCACGGGCCTCGTCAGCGGCGGCGTGAAAGCCGTGCGCGTTGCCCACCGCCGCTTGGGCCTTCGCCAACCCGCTCGCCGCCAACGCACGCACCGCAGCTGGGGTGGACCGGGCGGCTTCGTAGGCGGCGTTGGCCAGCTCGATCGCGTCCCGGGCGGCGCGGCCCAAGTCAACACCGTCATTCATTCGGCCCTGATTCACCCGCGTCTGACTCATATCAGCCAGCAGGTAGGTACCTACCGAGCGGTCGCCCGACGTGTGCGCGGCGTGCAGCCCGCTGGTGAAGTAACGCTGGGACAGGCCGTACTGGCTCGCGTCGTTCGCCATCCAGGCGGCCAGCTGGGCCAGTTGTGCCCACTCGGCAAGCAGCCGGTCGGCCACTGATCCGCTGGTGAACCGAGCTTGTCGGAGCAGCTTGCTGACCCAGGTCAGGTGGTGATGCACGAAGCGCAGGTTGTCCTCGTGCCCACCTTCTGCGTTGCCGAGATTGCGGAGTGCGGCGGTGGTAGCGGCCACGGCGTCGACCATGGCGGAGGTGACAGTGATGCTGCGCTTGTCGTCGGCCAGCGCGGCGAAGGAGTCACCCCGGATGTTCAGATGGTCGACATAGCCCCAGGCGGGTGCGGTCAGGTTGGCCCCGCTGACCGCGAGGAAGACGCGTCGGTCCATCCCGATCGAGCCTCCGGTGTGACGGAGCCAGTCGTCCAGCACCTCCACCGTACCTGCGGCGGTCCACGGCAGCTGCAGTTCGTGATCGGCGGGTACCCAGAACTCGGCGGGTTGCACCCGGCCCGACCACAGCTGCTCGACGGGCACCTCCCGGTCCAGCACATCGGAGATCAGGTGCGCCACCACTGTGGGCAGCGGCTCACGGGGCAGCCGATCCTGGTTGAGCCAGTCCGACACCGTGCTGCGCGCCACGTAGCTCGGCCCGAGTAGTCCGTTGACCGCGCCGGCCAGCTGGTTGGGCGACCAGCCGAGCTCGGCCAGCAGCGTCCCGAGCACCGCATTGCCCCGCTGATCAACCCCCATACCGCTCTCCCATAGCCTCATGAACACAACCGGGCTCTGAGGGTAACCAGCCACCGGGGAATTCGGCGCCTGTTCCCGCGCCGACTTCACGGCCGCAGCACGGCAAGTCGACGCCGTGGCGAGCTGATCGGTCCCAGCTTTGGCGACAACCCGGGGCCGTCGCTCGACCCGCTCTTTCGGAGGGCCGATCCGGCCGATGCCACGGCTAAACTCCGCCCGGTGACTACCGACACCACCCGCGAGGGCGTGCACGCAGATCAGGATGCCGACGAGCTGCGCGGCGCCCTGGTTGACCGGACCATCGTGCGGCACCAACAGCAGGGTCTGGTCCTGCAGGGCGAGGTCGAGGCCGCGCTGCGGACCGTGCCCCGGCACCTTTTCGCGCCGGGGGTGTCGCTGGAGAAGGCGTACGCCGATGGCTCCATCGTCACCAAGCGCAACGAGCGCGGCAGCTCCATCAGCTCGGTTTCCGCGCCGTGGCTACAGACCATGATGCTGGGTCAGCTCCAGGTGGCGCCGGGCCAGCGGGTTCTGGAGATCGGCAGCGGCGGCTACAACGCGGCGCTGCTTCGGGAGCTGGTCGGGCCGGAGGGCTCGGTGACCACGCTCGACATCGACCAGGAGATCGCCGACCGCGCCCGCACGTGCCTGGCGACGGCGGGCTACCGCGATGTGCATGTCCTCTGCGCGGACGGGGAGTTCGGCGCCGCGGAGTACGGCCCGTTCGACCGGATCATCGTCACCGTCGGCACGCGGGATATCCCGCCGGCGTGGGTGGAACAGCTGGCCGAGGGTGGGCGGCTGGTGGTTCCGCTGCGGACCAAGGGGCTGAACCGGTCCTGGGCGCTGGAACACTCCGACGGCTACCTGACCGGCCGTGACCCCATGACCTGCGGGTTCGTGCCGATGCAGGGTCTCGGTGAGTACCAGGGCCACTCGATTCCCCTGCATGGCGATGAGGTCAGCCTGTGGCTGGACGCGGGACAGCAGGTCGAGACCGTGTCGCTGGGCGAGGTGTTGTCGACGCCGAGGGCGCAGGCCTGGTCGGGCGTCACGGTCCGCAAGGGGGAAACGTTCGATGACGTGGACCTGTGGCTGGCCAGGCTGCCGGATTTCTGTATCCTCTCGGCGACCCAGGACGCCGTCAATCGCGGGCTGGTGTCCCCAGACTGGCATCTGATCACTCTCGCGCTAGTCGACCGAGGAAGCAGCCTCGCCTATCTCGCCAAGCTGCGGCCGGTGCACGCCGACAAAATTGTGAGAGAGCTCGGTGCCTACGCGCACGGCCCGGATGCGGTCGAGGTCGCTGATCGGTTCGTGGAACAGATCCGTATCTGGGACCGGGACCACCGGCACGGCCCAGGGCCGCGCCTGACGGTTCACCCGGCAAATACCCCCGATGCTGAGCTTCCGAGCGGGCTGGTTGTCGATAGACGACACACCAGAATCGTGATCTCCTGGCCGGACCACGCCGAATAGCACCCACACTCGACAGAGAACGGAGTCCCCGATGGATGCCACTACGCCGTCCACCACCGACGACGAGCTGGATCTCGACGTAACCTTCGTGGAGTCAGGCCTCGAAATCGCCGGGGGCGATTCAGGCGATTGCACCGACGACGAGTGCAAGGACACCAGAGGGTGCGACTAGTTCGTCGTGCGTGACGCTTCGGCGGGTCCACACCAGCCGGTTGCGACATGGGGAGGGGGGCGATGGCCGCCCAGTTCCGATGTGTTGACGCGGCCGTCGTCCGGGTGGCTGTGTTCGGCAGCGAGTTGGACCTGCCGCCGTGGCCGGACCTGACCGGCGGCACCCCGGAGCACGTGCGGGAGTGGCGGAGCTGGTTGCGGCTTGTGTGGCAGCAAGAAGCGCTCGTCGAGGCGATCGAGGTCGCTAGCCCGGTGTTGGCCCGCCGCGTCGGCGACGTGTGCGGCGGGCTTGTTCAGCAGCCGCGTCGGGTGCGGCGTGTGGTGGAGTCGGTGGTCCGGTACCTGCTGCGGTTGACGAGCCGGGCCACTCCGTTCGGGCTCTTTGCCGGGGTGGCTCCGTTGCGCATCGGCTCCACAGCGAGCGTCCGGTGGGGTGAGCAGCATCAGGCTGCGGCTCGCCCTGATGCCGCCTGGCTGGCGGAGGTGATCACACACCTTGAGGCGCGGCCCGACGTGCGCACACGTCTGCCCGTGATGGCGAATAACCTGGGCTTCGTGCGGGGAGACCGGCTGGTGGTTCCGTGCCAACAGCCCCCCGGCGTTCCTGGCAAGGTCAGGCCAGGAGATGTGTCGGTCCGGCACACCCGGGCGGTTCAGACCGTGATCAAGGCCGCTCGAGCACCCGTCACCATCGGCGAGCTGATCGACAAGCTGGCCGCCGAGCTGCCCGGAAAGCCGCTGGCGAAGATCGAGGAGATGCTCACCGAGCTGGTGTCCTGCCGCATCCTCGTCACCAGCCTGCATCCGCCCATGGATGTCACAGACCCGCTGGGCCACGTCATCGACCAGGTGACCGCCATCGAGACCGGTGATGCGACGCTGCCCATGGTGCGGGAGCTGCGCGCGATCAGCGACCAGTTGTCCCGGCACGATCAGGCGTCCTCGCCCGGGGCCCGCCGCGCTGTTCGTGCGTCGGTGTCGCAGCGGATGTCGGCCATCTGTGATCGTCCCGAACCGTCACTCGCGGTGGATCTGCGGGTCGGCTGCTCGGTGGTCCTGCCGCAGGCGGTAGCACGCGAGGCCGAGGCCGCCGCGTCGGCGCTGGTGCGGCTGACACCTCATCGGTTCGGCAACGCCGCTTGGCAGGCCTGGCACGACAGGTTCCTGGAGCGGTACGGGTCCGGCGCGGTGGTCCCGCTCGGCCAGGTCGTGGACGCCGACACCGGGCTCGGCTACCCCGCTGGCTACCGCGGCTCCCTGATGACACAGCCCCCGCAGCCCGTGCTGGCCCGGGACCGCAAGCTCCTGCATCTGGCGCAGCGGGCCGCGCTGGATGGCGGCGGCGAGGTGGTCCTCGACGAACACCTGCTCTCGGAACTGACAGCTGATTCCACCGAAACAGCGCCACCTCGTGCTCCGCCGCACACCGAGCTGCGGTTCAGCCTGCACGCGTCGACGACGGACGCGCTCGACCGAGGAGAGTTCACCCTGGTCGTCGTCAGCGCGGCACGCCAAGCCGGAACCACGACAGGCCGATTCCTGCACCTGTTCGAGTCCGAGGACCGCGAGCGCATGGTCCACGCGTTCACCGGCCTGCCCACGCTCGTCCCCGGATCGCTGCTCGCGCAGGTGTCCTGCCCGCCGCTCTCTCCGCGGACCGGGAACCTCGCCCGAGCCCCTGCGGTTTTCCCGCCGATCCCTCTCGGCGAACACCGCCCAGACGCAGATGCGCAGATTCCGTTGGACGATCTGGCGGTCAGCGGCGACGCCCACCGCCTGTTCCTGGTCTCCCTGTCGCAGGGCCGGATCGTCGAACCCTTGATGGTGAACGCCGTCGAGTTCCGCCGCGCAACTCATCCGCTGGCCCGGTTCCTCTGCGAGATCACCACGGCGCGCGCAGCCGTCTGTGTCCCGTTCGCCTGGGGAGCCGCCAACGGTCTTCCGTTCCTGCCGCGCGTCCGGTATCGCCGGACCGTGCTGCGGCCCGCCAGCTGGAACCTGTCCGCCTCCGACCTGCCCGGGTCGCGTACCGCCTGGCGGGAGTGGTCGCAGGCATGGAGTGGGTTGCGGCGCAGATATCGCATCCCGGAGGCGGTCTATCTCGGTGAGAACGACGTTCGTCTTCGCCTCGAGCTGAACGAGCCCGCGCACCTCGCGATGCTGCGCACCCACCTGGACCGAGGGGCCGGCAACGCTACCTTGACCGAGGCGCCTGGCCACCACGACTACGGGTGGGCAGGCGGGCACGCCCACGAGATCGTCATCCCGCTGGCGGCCACCGACCCGCCATCGGCTCCACCCTCTACTCTGCGGGCCGGGCCGATCCGGGCGACCCACCACCCAGGACACCCGCCCGGCAGTTCACAGTGGCTGTACGCGAGGCTGTACGGGCACCCGGACCGGCAGACCGAGATCCTCACCATTCACGTGCCCGATCTGCTGTCTACCTGGGAGGACGGCCAGCCACCCGACTGGTGGTTCCTGCGCTATCCAGAACCGGAGCCGCACCTGCGCCTGCGCATCCGGCTTCATGACGCCCGCGGCTACGGGTCCGCCGCCCAGCGTCTCGGGGTCTGGGCCGATCGCGTTCGGAGCCTCGGGCTGCTCCGTAACATCGTGCTGGACACCTACTACTCCGAGGTCGGCCGCTACGGCACCGGTGCGGCCATGCAGGCAGCCGAGGCCGTGTTCGCCGCCGACTCGGCCGCGGCCCTCGCCCAGCTGACCATCACCGCCGGCGGCACCCCACACCCGTACGCCGTCATCGCGGCGAGCTTCACCGACCTGGCGGCAGCCTTTACCGGCAGCCTCAGCAGCGGCCTGAACTGGCTGACCGACCACGTCAACCACCACCCGGCCCCAGCGCTCGCCCGCGAAATCCACGGGCAGGCGATGCGCCTGGCCGATCCCAGCGGCGACTGGGCCGCCCTGCACGCGCTGCCGGGCGGCGAACAGCTCGCCCTGGCCTGGGGCCGCCGCCGGTCAGCGCTGGCGGCCTACCGCGCCCATCTCAGCCCGGCCGATGGGCCCGACCCCGATCCGGTACTGGCCTCTCTGTTGCATCTGCACCACGCCCGCATGATCGGGATCAACCAGGACTCCGAACGGATCTGCCTTCGGCTCGCCCGCGCCGCTGCGCTCGGGTGGGTGGCACGCAGCGAAAGGAGCGGGCCATCGCCGTCGACCAGCGCCATGCTCACGCCGCTGGCGAGCCCTGGCCTTCGCGGTCCACGCCGCTGCCGATCGGCCGGGACGGTATGAGCGGGCTCTGGAGTCGCTGGACATCAGGGTCCCGCCCTCACCCGGCGCCGCCTCGATCAGGCGCACGCGCGGATCGACCGAGGGGACCGCCCGGCGTTCGCCGAGTTCGATCTCATCAACGGGCTGACGGGGCTGGGCGCGCACCTCCTGCGGCGCGATCCGGACGGCGACCTCGTCCGGCAGATCCTGGCGTATCTCGTCCAGGAGATGGTCTGCACCTGGTCCGAGACCATCTACGAGCCCGAGACCCACGCGTTCGGCGGCCCCGCCGGCATCGACATCCCCACGACCTCTTCCACGCCGACAGCCGCCACCTGCTGGACCACCTCGCCCACGCCGACCACGACCACCGCCGCGAAGTGGTGGTCATCCTGGCCACCCGCCTGCTGCGCGCCGCCGGACAGGACTG
>JBOHFU010000161.1:0-7489 GCA_050699675.1 Pseudonocardiaceae bacterium | reverse complement strand
AGCACGTTTTGGTTTTTCTGCGGCCGCGTGTTGCCGATGCTTGCTGGTTGCGTCGGGGTGGCGTCGTTTGCCAGGGCGGGGTTCTTGAAGGCGGAGTGGCTTGGTTGGACCCTGCTTGGTTTGGGGTGTTTCGTGTTGATGGTGTTGCTTAGGTTTTTCTTATTCGAGTGAAATCACCGGCTGCCTCATCTCGCCGGGCTACGCCCCGGACGGCCGGTGGCTTGCCGCAGCGCGGTGGTCGGTGACTGATGGAATCCGCGCTCCCACCAAGAGATCGGCCCGGCCGTCCCATGCCGTTCCAGGTAGAGGACTCAGAACGGTAGTGGCACTACTGGGGGCTCCAATCCGGTACGTGGTGGCGTTCCTCACTGGTCCGGCGGCAACGGCGCGGGCGCTGTCAGGAGCGGGTGTGCTCATTCCCGTCTTCGCCCCGGGCACCGGCCCGGGTGCGGGCCGGATCGACTTCCCGTTCGGGGTGACGCCGGAGGTATTCCTCCTCGAGTAGCGCGGTGCGGCTGCTGTGTTCACGCAGCGCATCAGGTGCGCCGTGGAGGAAAGTGCCATGGCGGGTCGTGTGGAGATGTTCGAGCTCACGGAGCAAGTCCGTCTCTGCAAGATTCTCGGGGGGCACACCTGGCACGTCGTCCTCCTGTGACCGGATAGTGTAGACATACCGGGCAGCCCATAGCTGTGCAAGCTCGGATGCGCCGGCCCGATGGTGGATGACAGCCTCAGCCACTGCAAAGCGCCCCTCTACGCGCTGGACAACCCGTCGACCACCTCGGGGCGGCCGGTCTTCCTCGTCGTCACCGCCACCTTCTATCTCGGGTCATCGCCGGCAGCGGCACTCGGAGTCCCTCCGGAGTCGGCTGGTGCATCGCGTCCTCGATGAGCGGGTCGGGTTTGCGCAGTCCGAGTTCGGCCGCCACGAACCGGGCGGCCAGCTCTGACCAGTCGTGCGCTCGGCGGAGCATCGCGTGGCCATCGCCGAGCACGTCGAAACGGCAGACCCGGACGCTGACCTGCTTGGCGCGCACCGCAAACCGGTAGGACAGCCGCGGATCGGTCGTGTGCTCCCGGTCGCCGTGCGCGATGAGCACCGACCGCCCGGCTAGTTGCCGCACCGGCTCATCGTCGAGAGTCCACGGCGCCAACGCACACACCGCGGTCACCGCCGGGTGGTCAGCCACCCGTAGCGCCGCCCGCCCTCCCATCGAATGCCCCAACAGCGCTATCGACGCGTCCCGGTGCTGGTCCCGGAGCTGCGTCAAGGCCCACCTCGCGTCCTGCACCGGATGCAGCTGGGGCTCGTCCCATCCCCGGTAGCGATACCGCAGGATGCGCACCGACATCCCGCGCCCGCCGTCACGCCGGTGTAGGAACCGAGCGAAGGGGACCATCCGGAGATAGCTCAACTGCGTCCGCCGCCGGACCGTGGTCGGGCTCCGGGCCTGTCCCCCGTGCAATACCAGCACGATTGAACGGACCCTCGTGGGGTCCCTCGGCCAGCGGTCCTCGATCCAGGGTGCGGGTTCGTCCAAGGGTTTCGCGCCTCCGGCTCGTGTTGCTAAGCACAGTCGGATCGTCACTCGGAAGGTAACAGCACCCGTGGCTGTCACCTTCGTCGATCTCTGGGGCGCTCATCACGTCGCTCCGTTGCGGGTCCGTATCCGCTTCGCCATCGCGGCCTGGTCGGTGGCCATGCCCCGGAGCAGGTCTACGTAGTAACCAGGGCCTAGGGCCTGCTCCTCCTGGTTGGCTCGGTGGCGGTAGTACGCGGCCTCGGCGTCCAGGTGGTCCGCGCGGCGGCGGGCGAAATCGTCGTTGGTGACCGTATCGAGTACCACTACCGCATCAGCGCCGGGGAAAGCACTGTTGCTGATGAGTGACACGCCGCTGGGGTCAGCTCCGCGCTGTGTGCGCTCATGACTAGCCATCACGTGATCTCCCGGACCGCCACCGACACTTCTCCTCGGCCGTAGCGCCTCGACACCTGTCTGGCCGATCTTGCGCGGCGCCACTTACAGATAGAGACGCGGAGTGCCCACGTAGATACACGTAGATACACCGGCCCAGCCGCGCGGCCGCTGTCGATCTAGCCCCAAGTCAGGCGAAGCACCGGATGCGCCGACCGCCGTTGAGGGTGGTCATGTCACGGATCGGGGGTCGAAGATCGAGGGGCACACCCCAGGGTTGCCCTTCGAGTTCGGCGTAAGCGCGGTGGAGGTTGGCTGCGATGCGCTCTGAGTCGCTCAGTGCAGCGAACTCGCTGAGATCCAGCTCCTGCGCCAGCTGCAGCGGCGTGAGTCCGGCATCGACCCCGGCACGTGCGGCCCGCTGGACGAATGCGAGGTAATCATTCACGACGTCGATCTGGCCGGGACCGCACACGTCACCATGTCCCGGAACGATGATCCGGGCCCCAAGCTCGCGAATCCGGTCCAGTACCGCTCGCCAGCCCGCGACTGACCCCATGAGCGCGAACGGTGTTCCGCCGTTGACGATGAGGTCACCAGCAAAGAGAATCGATTGCTCGGGCAACCAGACCAGTACGTCGTTGGTCGTGTGCGCGGCATTTCCCACATAGCGCAGCTCCACTCGGATATCGCCGGCGTAGAGCGTCACGGTGTCCTCGAAGGTCACATCCGGAGGGCGCAGCTGCAGCTGTCCCCAGTTAATGCCCTCGAAGGCCTGCTCATAGTGCTGGATACCGGTCGCGATCATCAGCTCCCGGGTGTTGCGGTGCCCGATGATCGTGGCGGCACCGGCGAGGTAGTTGCCGTTGGTGTGATCGCCGTGATGGTGGGTGTTGACCACGGTGCTCACCGCAGCTCCCGTTACTCGCATCGCCTCGTCGAGCAGGCGCCGAGTGCGCTGCTCAGTGGCGCAGGTGTCGATCAGCACCGTGCGATCGCCTGCAGCCAGGAAGCCGGAATTGTTGATCCACCACGAGCCGTCGGGCTGGATATAGCCATACACTCCATCGGCGAGCTCCTCGATCCGCGCGGCAGCCGGAGAGATGTCGGTCCAGCGGGAAGTACTCATGGGACGATGGTGCCTGAAGCCTGCCTGGGGTTGTCCCGTCAGTCATGATGATCATTGCCTCGACTGTCGTAGGTCACCGCGTGTAGCGGTGGGCTGGAATGCCAGCGGTCTCGGCCAGGGCCACGGTGTGGCTGCGTGCGACTCCGCACGGATGAACACGAGGCAGACCTCAGCGCCGGCCCCGACCATCTCCTGGTTTGTCAGCCGCCGGTAAACAGCATCCGCACCGAAACCCTTACCGAGCTGGTGACCGCCGGGGAACCGATGCAGTTCGTCGCCGACACCTACGGGCTCACGCTCGCAGAGGTCGAGCAGGCCGTGACCTACCAGACGACCCGCCGACGTGCCGCCTGAGCTATGGCAGACCACCACCTCGGATTCTATACTTCTGCCATGGCGTTAAGCATCAAGAGCGATGAGGCGGACCGCCTCGCGCGGGAACTGGCCGCCGAGACCGGCGAGTCTCTCACCGAGGCCGTTGTGATCGCGCTCCAAGAGCGGCTCGTGCGTGAGCACGCGCGCCGGGGCCCGCGGATGACCGTGCGGCTGCGCAGGCTCCAGTCCGACGTGGCGATGCTGCCCGTTCTCGACCCGCGGGCTCCCGACGAGATTCTCGGCTATGACGACCATGGCTTGCCTGCGTGACCACGCCGGATGCACGGGCGGTGGTCGTCGATACGTCAGCGGCGGTAGCGGTCGTCCTCGATGAACCCGGTAGCGATGATCTCGTAGGTTGCCTGGAGAGCGCCGCCGCTCGGCTGATGTCGGCGGCCAGCCGCGTGGAGCTGGGCATCGTGATCGAGGCACGGCTGGGTCCGGCCGGGGTGGACGCGATCAGCCGGTTCCTGCGCGACGCTGACATCGTGGTCGTGGACCTCGACATCGACGCCGCAGACCGCGCGCTCAGTGCGTGGCGCCGGTACGGCAAGGGCCGGCACCGTGCTGCGCTGAGCTTCGGTGACTGCTTCGCCTACGCTCTTGCCGAGCGGACCGGTCTCCCGTTGTTGTGCACCGGCGACGACTTCGCCGCGACCGATCTCGAGGTGATCCGACCGGCCAGCCAGCCTAGCAACCCAGGGTAGGAAGCCGTCGAGGAATCGCCCAGTGGCCGGCATGAAGTAGCCGCCGTAATGGCTGGTCAGGTCCGGTGTGAACTTCACGATCGTGCCCGGCCTCCTCGGCATGCGCGGGGGTGGAGCCATCAGACAGGTCGCCGTCGGCGACAGGTGTTCCCCACGACATGCGGAACTCCACAGGATGACACCAATGTCGAGTGGAGACCAGCGGCACTGTCAGACCTGAGTTCACGATGACGGTGGCGGGCTCGACGCCTTCCGCCGGAACGTAACGTGATCTTGTCGGGGATTCAGGTTAGGGTGGCGCATGGCTTCGCTGCAGACGTTGGAGCGCCGTATCGCCGCGCTTGAGGCTCGCCTGGCTGATGTCGAGGGGGGCTACGGCGACACGCTGTACAAACTGCATCGCGCGAGCGTCAAGGCCGACCTCAGAACGGCGAGGATCCTGGAGCGCTTGGAGATCGAGGACGTGTCCGATGAGGATGTCGATCAGGCACTCGACGAGCAGTAACGCATGACGTGGCGATGGCCAGCATGAGCGGCTCGGCATCGGCAGGGGCAAGACCAGCAGCCGCAGGACTGCCACCACCAGCACACTCCCAGAACTCCGGCGTCAGCAACCGGCCGGTGGCTCTGTCACCCTGCGAATGTCGTCTCCAGCTGCGTCAGCAGGCGCCGGTAGCCCTCCAGCCCGCTGCCGCCGGTGATCCGCTGCTGCTCAAGAACGACGACCCGGCCCCCACTGACCGCGGGTAGGTTCGGGTACAGGTCACCCTTCTTGAGTTCCACAGCGGGCTGCTGGTGGATCGAGCCGATGGCGGCCCTCCGGTCGGCCTCAGCGCTGGTCGCGTCCGACAGCAGGATCACAACGCTTCTCTCATGACACGCGAGGAGATCGAGAAGGCATTCGCGGACGAAGGACTGTCTCCCCATTCGTGGAGCAACCGCGCGAACTACTTCTATGAAGCACATTCACACGATTACGACAAAGTCCTGTACTGCGTGCAGGGTGAAGTGACGTTCCACATGAGCGACGGCGACGTCGTGCTGCATCCTGGACAGCGCGTCGACATTCCGGCTGGCGCTCGACATGCGGCAACGGTCGGCCCAGACGGCGTGGATTGCATGGAAGCGCCCAAATACCGCTAGGTTTGCCCCCCGCTCGCGGGCTGGCGCCACCTTCGGGGTCAGCCGGAGCCGGCCACCCGGTCAATCATCGCCAAGAATCCTTGGGCGTCGAGGCTGGCGCGGGTCGCGCCCACACCGTCGAGTACATCGAGCCGGGTGAACTGCTCGATGTTCTCCTTGTTCACCGTTCCGCCGTAGAGGACCTCCGGGTCGCTCACCCCGAGTCGGCGCAGCAAGTCTTTGAGGCCTACGACCATTTCCCGGACGTACTCGGCGTCGGCCGCACGGTCGGCACCGATGGCCCAGGCGGGCTCGTACACGACAAGCACGGCCTGCTGGCCGAGGTCGATGTGGGAGATCCCCTGTCTCAACCGGTGCTCGGTCTGCCAGCGGGCATCGGCTCCGGGCTCGTCCTCGCCGACGAAGAGGATCGGGGTGAGGCCCGCCTCAGCGGCCGCCGCCACC
Source organism: Pseudonocardiaceae bacterium (assembly GCA_050699675.1). Taxonomy (GTDB): domain Bacteria; phylum Actinomycetota; class Actinomycetes; order Mycobacteriales; family Pseudonocardiaceae. The sequence continues at coordinate 1,775 of JBOHFU010000161.1, read as the reverse complement.
TTTCTGGCGATCTGCTCGTCGGACTCGCCGGCGGCCCGCCGCTCGCTGTGCCCGACCAACACATACTGAGCCAGGCCGACCAGCATCACTGGTGAGATCTCCCCGGTATGGGAGCCTTCCTTGTCCCAGTGGCAGTTCTGTGCACCCAGGCACACCAGCCGCTGGTCGACCACGGCCCGCATGGGTGCCAACGACACGAACGGAGGGCAGACGATGACGCTGGGCAGTTGCTGCCCTTGAGCGGCCCGCTCCCGGAGGCCCTGCTGTATTGCCTGGACCAGGGCGAGCGCCTGTTCGACGGTGGTGTGCATCTTCCAGTTGGCGAGCAGGTACTTCACCGCCGTCCCGCAGCCCACGTCCGGGGACCGCCGCTCGCCCGTGCCCGCACGCCGTCAGGGGGAGGAAGTGACAGGCTCGGGCTGTACCCAGCGGCGTTCGATGTCGGCCGTGCGCACGGCGTCGAAGATCGCCTGCACGCGCAGTCCCTCCTCCAGCGATGGCTCCGGCGCGGCCCCTTCCCGGATTACCGCCCAGAAGTTGCGGGCCACTTGCTTGAAAGCCTCGGTCGAGCTCGCGTCGAGCGGACCCTCGTTCTGGAGCTCCTCACCGGCACGCCCCCACCAGACCCGCCGATCGCCGTCGAGCCGCACCGTCCCCTCGTCGCCGTGGATCTCGATGACGTCGCTGCGCCCGTGGCGTGCGGTGGCCACGAGGGTCACCACCCCGAGCCCCCCACCGCGGAACCGCAGCAGCAGCGCGTAGGCGTCCTCGGCCGTCACGCGTTGCAACTCGCCGTCATCCGTCCTGCGATCGGGAACGCCGACATCGGTAGCGGCGGCCACGGCGTCGACATCGGGGAATATTTCCAGCAACAGGTCGAGGTCGTGCACCCCGTAGCCCTGGAGCCGCCCGCCCCCGAGCCGGGCGTCGTGCACCCAGGTGTAAGGACGTGAGTCGGGGTCGGCGTGGTCGGACTGGACCAGCGAGACCGACACCATTCGCGGCTGTCCCACAACCTCACGCGCACGCTCGATGACCCGCCTGCGGGTCTCTTTCATTCGCAGCTCGTAGTCGACCAGGCCGACCACGCCGGCCGACCGGATGGCCGCCACGATGCGGCGAGCACCCTCGAGGTTGTCGGCCAGGGGCTTCTCGCACAGCACGTGCAGCCCCCGCTCGGCGGCGGCGACGGCGAACTCGACGTGGGTCGCCACGGGGGTGGCGACGTGCACCGCCTCCAGCCCCGGCACCGACAGCAGCTCGTCGAAATCGGCGGTACCGAGCCCCACACCGGCCTCCTCGGCCAGCTCCCGGGCCCGCTCCGGCCGCCGCGACCACACGGCCACGGGCTCGAACTCCTCCAGCTCGGCATAGACGGGCAGGGCGACCTTTCTCCCGTAGCCACTGCCGGCAATGGCGATCTTGATCGGTTTCTCCATAACGGGCCCCTCCGGTCGAGGAACCTACCGCAGAGTTGGACCCGCTGCCCCGGGCTGGCGTGAGTTACAGCTTGCGGAGGTCCGTCGGTGGGGTGCCAGGTGGGCACACGGGGCGTCGCGCCTCTCAGCGCGTTTCGAGGTACTCCTCGGGTAGCTGCTTGACCTCCCAGACGATCTGATCTTGTCGTTCTCGTGGACACGGCGGAATCAGGAAGCGGCTTCTACGATCAACGCGCTGTACGCCGCCGACTGGACCGACTCAGCACCTCGCCTGGCTGCGGCCTTAGTCTCGTATGCCTCGCTAGTCGCAACCACCTGACCGGTGCTCGCCCTGAG
>JBOHFU010000160.1:0-7495 GCA_050699675.1 Pseudonocardiaceae bacterium | reverse complement strand
TTCAGCGGATTCTGCACACACGTCACGTGCGTGCGTTCCAGCGCGCGCAGCAGGTGCTCGCGGGTGACGTTGCTCAGGCCGACGCCCCCGATCAGCCCCTGATCGCGCGCCTGGATCATGGCGGCGAACTGGTCGTCGAACCGTTGGCCTGGCCTCGTTTCGTCCATCAGCCGCAGGTTGACGGCTGCCAGCTGCTCGACACCGAGGCTGCGCAGGTTGTCTTCGATGCCCCGCCGCAACTGGTCAGGTTCGTCGTCGGGCAGCCATCCTCCGGACTCGTCGCGGCGCGCTCCGACCTTGCTTACCAACGCCAGAGTGTCGGGGTAGGGGTACAGCGCCTCCCGGATCAGCTCGTTGGCAACGTCGGGCCCGTAGTACTGCGAGGTGTCAATATGGTCGACACCCATGTCCACGGCACGCCGCAGCACCGCCAACGCCTCGTCCGGGTCGCGCGGCGGACCGAACCCGCCAGGACCGGTGCATCGCGCCGAAGCCGATGCGTGAGACGCAGAAGCGGCCCAGCGGATAGCGCTGCATGGGCTGAGGCTAGATGGCCCACGCCTGTCACGCGCGGCTGGGGATGTTGATCACTCGCCGGGAAGCGCCGAGACCGTCCCCCGGGCGGAGCCGCCTGGGGGAGCAGCCGCTCCTGCTCGGCGATCAGTTGCCGGGGATGGTCAGGTCCCAGGGCAACATCACAAAGGGTTCCTGCTCCTGCACGCCTGCGGCGGTACCTGGCCAGCACAGCCGCTATCCCGGTGGCACGAACGTGAGCAACTCCTCGGTGTCCCAGTGCAGCTCGCCGCTCTCGAGCTCGTCAGTGATCGATCGCACCCACCGCAGCTCCGCCATGGTCATGGCGCGCAGGTACTCCTCCTCGATCAAGAAGACCCGAGGTAGCGAGCTGTCGCTGATCGCCTCCGCGGTCTCCGCGAGCCGATGCTCGAGTGCTGAAGCTCTGGCCTGCAGCTGCCGCAGTACGTCCGCGCAGGAGAACAGCCCGAGGAAGGCCAAGGCCGCCGGGAAGCGGGGAAACTCACGCGCCGGAGTGGACAGCATCTCGCGCATCCACCGCTGGAAGACTTCATGGCCCTGCGAGGTGATCCGGTAGATCGTCCGCTCGGGCCGGTACTGGTCGCGCCGGGTCTCCTGGATGGTGATCAAACCATCCCGCAGCAGCAGATCGACCGCCTGCGTCACGCTGTTTCGTCGGGCCACGTTGACTACCCGGTCCTTGCCCCGCTCTTTGATCAATTGCTGCATGCGATACGCGTGCATCGGCGCCTCGGCCAGCAACGCCAGCACCACGAAGGCCAGCGGCGATCGCCGCGGCGCAGGAGGCAGCTCGGACACAACAACACCCTAGACATTTCAGGCAACATAGACATGACATGTCTATAAGCTGGGAGTGCCCGTGTTCGACCAGCGAACGAAAAATCTGATGACCACCCAGTACGCCACCGCAGCACGACCTGCCCGGACGATGCTGCGTCTGGGAGCGGTCCTCACGATCGTCGGCACCCTGCTGTTCGCCGCGATGAGCGCCCTGCACGGCAACCCGCCGATCGAAGACGCCGCCGGAGTTCTGGACTACGTGGCGGCCAGACCGTGGTGGCGAGCCGCGCACCTAGCCAACATCCTCGCCGTCCTGCTCTGGGTCGGCGCGCTTGGCATGCTGGCGCATGAGCTTCGTCACGAGGTCGAGCGGGGGCTCGCCCGGCTGGCCCGAGGCGTGCTGGTCGCTGCCAGCGCGGTGTTCGCCGTGTATTTCAGCATCAACGGGTTCGGCTGGGCTGAACTCGCGCATCGCTGGACCAGTGCCACCGGCGAGTCCCGAGCCGACCTGCTGATCGAGATGAACGTCGCGCTCACCATGGTCGGCAGCGTCGCGTTCACCGCGCAGGCGCTGCTTGGCCTCTCGGTCCTGCTCTATGGCCTGACGCTGATATCCGGCAGCAGCTACCCCAGCTGGCTCGGCTGGCTTGGAGCTGTGGCGGGCATGGGCTGGCTGGTCGGCGCCATCGTGATCCGGTTCGACGTGATCGTTTTCTGCATGGCACTGGCCTGGGCCTGGATGGTGGGCCTCGGGATCCTGATGTGGCGCCGAGCGCCATCGACCGGAACACCCTGACCTCCCGACGATCCACCCCATAGCCAGGCGTCGCACCTGAAACGCCCGAATGGCGACACACCCATTTCAATACCCTGGAGGATTGGATGACGTCGAAGTCCCTCCGACAGCTGATGATCACGCTGCACGTGCTCACCGCCGTGGGGTGGATGACGATGGCAGTCGCCCAAACCGCGCTGATCGTGCACGCCATCAGGGCCTCGGACGACCAGACCCAGCGCGCCGCGTTGACCATGACCCAGTTCCTCGACGAGCAGGTGCTCAGCCGGCCGCCGTCGCAACCGCCTACACCGGGCTGATGCTCTCCGCGCTGAACTCGTGGGGTTTGTTCCGTTTCCGCTGGGTGGCGATCAAGTTCGCCATCACCGTCGGCGGCCTCTACCTGGGCATCTGGTGGCTCGGTCGCTGGCTCGACCAGGCCGTGCTGGCCACCGAAAACGGTGGCATCGGTCCGGTCGAGCACTCCGTCGTCTGGGGATGCGCGCTCATCGCGGCGATGACCTTCGCGGCATGGTTGGCAGTCGTCAAGCCCTGGGGACAGCTCCGCGCTGGCCAGCGAGCTCGTCGCGAGCTCTACACCCGGCGACCGCTCAGCGGTGTACCAGCGCAACCATCCGCACCCCCAAGCAGATGCACGCCTCTGACCAGTCGCCCTCCAAAGAGACGAGTGATACCAGCAGCAGCGGGGACACGGCCGGGGACGCGCTGCCGGCGTCGCAGCCGCTCCACGTCGGCCAGCAGATGCTCAGCGGTGTTAGAGCTCATGTCCGTGGCGGGATCACTTGCGTGCGGAGTGCTTCTGCCACATCCGCGCTGATCGAACAACACAACTCGGTAGCGGTCCGGATCAAACGCTCGGCGCATCCTCCTCGAGCACCCCGATCCCGGGCCCCCGTGGACGATCAGGGCCTGGCTTGCGGGCCGATCAGTGGGCGACGCTGTGGTCAGACCTCGTTGAGCTGATGGGCGACGGGGTGCGCCGCGCCCGGATCGATACCGTGCGGCCAGAGCATGACCCGGTGCGCACCGGTCGCCTTCCGCGGCAGGACCGCCACGGCGGCGAGGTCTATGTCTACCGCCGGACCGGGGCACCCTGTCTGGTGTGTGGCACGGCGGTGGCAACTACGGCGCACGCGGGGCGAAACCTCTACTGGTGCCGGCCTGTGCTCTAAAAGCCGCCACCGAAGTCGCCGCCGCTGAAGCCTCCGCCACCCCAATCGCCACCACCGACGTCCCCCCCGCCCCAGTCGCCGCCACTATCGCCGGTGTCGCCGCCGCTATCGACCCCGCCGTCACCGGACATTGCGTCTTCCTGTCCGGCTTCATAGCCCTGCTCCCACGCGCCCGCTGAGGCGATTCCACCCATTCCCGAGAACAACGAGCTGAACAGGAGCACTGAGCCCAACCCCCACGCGCCACCTACCAGGGCCGGTTTCCACCAGGGCTCGCTGTACCAGCCCTGCGGCACAGGCCGCCCGGCGACCCGGCCGCCCGGGTAGTAGTGCGGTGTGCGGTCGCCGGGACGCGGGGAGGCTGCGTAGTCGTGGCCCTCGACCGTGACGTCGCGGTCTTCGGTGACCGAACCGGCACCGGCCTGGCCCGCCACCGGCGGCAGGTCGGGACCCGGGTCCATACCCATGGCGGAGCGGGCGGCCCGCACGTAGTAGAGCCCTTCCAGGGCCGTTTGGGTAACCAGGCGGCTCTGTGCCGCAGTGCGTGCGGAGTCCATCTGGGAGCCGGCGGCCGTGTAGCGCTCCGCGGCGTCGGCCAGCGCCTGCTTGGAGGGCTCATCGGTGCCGACCAAGCTGAGGACCTGCCCGCCGAGGCGCTCCACCCAGCGGCGCGCCTCGGCCTTCGAGTCCTCGAGATCGCGCTGCTGGGAGGCCTGCCGGTATCGGAGGTAGTACGCCGCGCCACCACCGATGAGCAGTACGAGTATCACCACCGCGATCAGCGAACCCACGACGACCTCCTCCACCAAACCAGACCGGACAGTGCCGACATTACTCCCGCTGCGGGTGTGTTCCGGTCGTGTCGCCCGGGCGTCCGGCGTCGCCCGAAGCAGATTCCGCCCGAGCTGCCGTTCCCAGTGAGCGCGCACGTCGGTGACCGTTCATCGTCTCCAAGGTGCCACTTGCCGTGCCATGTGCCACGGGTGGCTGATCGCGGTTGACAGCAAGCCAGTCCGCCACAATTGTCGCCCCGGATAACGGGAGGTTGGGGAGATGTCAGGCGCACCTATCTTCGAGCAGCTCTGTCGGGACCACGTCGAGGCCGCTAAGGCCTGGCCAGAGGATGTAACGGAGCCACCGGTCGCCGGGGGAGTCGACGGTCCTGCGTGCTCCGCCGCCGGAGATGTACTGGTGTACGAGCTGGATGACCACCTGCCGCTAGTGCTCGCAGAATTGGCGTGCCCTGCCGACTAGATGACCGCTGGGACTATCTCAGGTCTAGTCAGCCCCAGTCGGGGGCCGTGCGGTCGCTCCGACCGCACGGCCCCCGCCCCCCTGGGACCGGCGCCTCTCGTTGTCGCTCCCGGAGGCGCCATCACGTTTCATGCAGTTCCGCCAGCGACGTGCTTGGCGATCCAGCACCTACGGTCGCCCCGGACAAGCAGGTACCGCAAGCCCTTGTCAAGATTTCCTGATTCGCTGGATCTCACGGTTGACCGGCCGCCACGACTGATGTAGGGAGTCGACCCCTCTCCTCAGCTGGCAGAGAACTCATCCCCGAGGGTAAGAGCACCGCCGAGCTGGCCGACCGACGGACACACGTCACCCGGATGGCAGGGGCGTAGGGGCATGCCGAGCGGGGTACCCGATGGCACGCACAGTTCGAGGTGGATCCCATCGAACAAGGGCACGTCGGGGGTGGGCCAGATGGCGAGTCGGTCGGGTGGCACGGACGACGGCATGGATGTCGTTGAGACCAGGGGGCGTGATCTGACCGCCCGTCTCCGTCTTGAGGCCCATCTTCAAGGCTCCACCCTGGTGGTGCGACCGGTTGGGGAGCTGATCTGCGAGACCTACGAGCGGTTGCGGGATGGCCTGTTGGCGTACGCGGCCGAGGAACCCGCAGCGATTGTGGTGGACTTGGCCAGCATGCGGGTGGCCAGTGCGTCGTTGCTGACGGTGTTCCCCACCGTGTGCGACCGCATCAGCGACTGGCCCGGAGTGCCGCTCGTGCTAGTCGTGGCGGGGCAACCGCTACGCACCTTGCTCGACGTCAGCGCCGTGCCGCGATTCGTCCCGACCTACGACAGTGTCGGCGAAGCCCTCGAGGGTCTCGACGCGGCACCCCGCCGTCGCCGGTACCAGGTGGAACTGCCATGTGACCTGGCTAGCGCGCGGCTAGCTAGGCGGCTGGTCGAGCAGACCTGTCATGAGTGGGGGATCCCCGCAATGGCCACCGACTCCGTGTTGATTGCCTCGGAGCTGACCGACAACATGGTGTACCACGCGCGTTCGGCCGGCTGGCTGCGCCTTGAGCTGCGCAGTAACAGGCTTACCGTCGCGGTGGCCGACGCGGACCCGCGCCCGCCCCGGCTGCGCGTGCCCGGCCTCGGCGCTGCCGGCGGCCGCGGCCTCGTAGTCGTCGACAAGCTGAGCCGGACCTGGGGAACCGCATCCCGGCTTCCCGACGGCAAGGTGGTCTGGGCGGTACTCACCGTTGCGCCGCGTACCGCATCCCGCCTCCCCGACCCCGAAGGCAAGGCGGTCTCGGCCTCCGAGCTCAAGCCGGTCAGCCCCGGACGGGCCCGCTCGTGACGAGACGGCACCAGTTCAGCGCATCAGCCCATTCCGACGCCGCCGCTTGCACAACCGGCTGACCGAGCAAGATGCTGGACCATACGTGGCCACCGGGTTGGGGGCTGGCCGATCGAGCGCCGGGGCGGGCTGGATGGAAAGATCGAGTGCAACCTCAGGAGGAAGCGAGGGAGCCATGGATATCCGGTGGGCCTCTCACGTCGCCAGTAAGGAAGGCGGTGACCCGCCGGGTCCCCGTGACCGAATGCCGGCCGCCGGCGGGGACTTCCACCGGAGGGCAGGGTTATGAGTACTCATCCGGTCGGGCAGAACAGGCAGTCGGTGGCCACGCGCCCGGTAATCCTAGGCGTCGTCGGCGACTCGGCTACGGGCAAGACCACCCTGACCCGAGGGCTCGTACGCACTCTCGGCGAGGGAGCGGTCGCCCACATCGCCACCGACGACTACCACAGGTTCGATCGCCAGCGGCGCGCCGAGCTCCGCATCACGCCGCTCAACCCCGACTGCAACTACATCGACATCATGGCCCAGCACCTCGCGCTCGTCCGGGCCGGCGAGCCAATCCTCAAGCCGGTCTATCGGCACGCCGACGGGACGTTCGGGCCGCCAGAGTACGTGCAGCCGCATCGGTTCGCGGTCGTCGACGGCCTGCTTGGCTACCATACGCCCCAGCTGCGGGACTGCTACGACGTGCGGGTTTATCTCGCTCCGCCGGAGAACCTGCGGCGCCGGTGGAAGATCCAGCGCGACTGCTCCCGGCGGGGATACACCACCGACCAGGTGCTCGCCGAGCTCGACCGGCGCGAGCCCGACTCGGAGGCGTTCATCAGGCCGCAGCAGGCCTACGCGGACATCGTCGTCACGTTCGAGCCGAGCGACGAGGGCGACGTCGAGCACCTCCCGGCGCAGCTGACGCTGCGCAAGGGCCTGCTTCACCCCGACCTTTCTCCCCTGCTGGATGCGGACATCGGGATCACCATGGAGGACGCCGGCGACGCCCAGGTGCTGCGTATCCCCGGCCGCGTCCCGCCCGCGCGGGCAGCTGAGATCGAGCAGGCGATTTGGGAGTGGATGCACTTCGCCAGCCACTTGCGCTCCGAGCGGCTAGGTGAGTTCACCGTAGGCACCGACCTGCACCGCTCCGAGTCGCTGGCACTCGTCCAGCTTTTGCTTCTCTATCACCTGGTCATGGCCAAGGCAGCGGTCGCTCTGGGCGGCATCGGCGCCCGTGCTGACGGGAGCAGCGCCCTGACCCGGGCCGGGAGGGCAGGTGAGACCACGGCGGGGGCCGAAAGCGGCCCGACGGAGTCCGAAAGGGAGGGCGTCCCGACCCCGGTGCCCGCCGAGTCGGACGAGGACGGGGGCGAGGCGGCCTCGGAGTAGCTCTTGTCAGCTCGCAACACGTGCTGCACATGCGGGAGGCGCAGGACGTCGATCAGCAGCTCGGTCTCCCCGTGCTGGGCGTCTGCGCTGGCCGGTCAGAGGCTCACCGCCCAGATCACCACTAGAAGGGTGACGGTGACCAGAGCCACGCCCACCGCGAGCAGCGCCCAGGCAACGGCCCCACCCCGAGGGTCGCCTCTGCGGTCCAGCCGCG
>JBOHFU010000159.1:0-7522 GCA_050699675.1 Pseudonocardiaceae bacterium | reverse complement strand
CGTCGGGAAGCAACGCCGAGCGCATGCCCAACCCCAGCCAGTAGAACGGGAACACCTGGGCGATCGGATGCAGCCAGTCCGGCAGGGCCGAGATCGGGTAGAAGATCCCGGAGATCGCGATCAGACCCGCGCTGGCCAGACCAATCCACTGCGCGACGATGCGGGGATTGCTGGCAAGCGAGCCCAGGACCATCCCCATGGGCAGGGTGGCCAGCAACCCGAGGGCGAGCACCCACAGCAATGTCACCCATCCACCGATCCCTGCGCCGGCCAGCCCGTCGAAGAGGAACAGCCCGGGGACGAGCACCCACAGCAGGCTCAGGACCGTGGTCAGGGGGAGTCGCACCACCTGGCCGGTGATGTACCCGACCACACCGAACGGCGCGGCCTTGGCCCGCAGCAGCGTCCCGTCCTCGCGCTCGAAGGCGACCACGAACGCGCCGCCGAGGGCGGTGTTGTAGGCGACCAGCATGCCGATCACGCCCGGCAGCACCAGCGTCGCCAGTGGCAGCGACGTCCCGGCGACGGCGTTGTCGCGCTGGAAGTACAAGACGATCAGGATGACCCCAGCGGTGATCACGTTGTACACGTGCTCGTCGGCTCGGGTCAGGGAGTGCCGGAATTCGGTCCAGCCGCGGCCCAGGCCGATGCGGACCGCGGACAGGGTCGGGTTCATCGGGCCACCTCCTCGAACGTGACGGCGGTCGCCGGCTGGTCCCCCGACTCCTGGCGGTAGATCATGGCCATGTAGGTGTCCTCCAGTGAGGCGCGGCGCACCTCCAAGTCCGCGATCTCGTCGCCGTGCTGCGCGAACAGCTCGCGGACGAACCCGGTGGCATCGGACGTGGCATGCACGAAGTGCTCGCCACCGCGGCTCCAGCGCACCTCGGCCTGGCCGGACACCCGACGGGACAGCGCCTCGGCGCTGCCGTCTGCGACGATCCGGCCGCGATCGAGGATCAGGATCCGGTCGGCCAGCTTCTCGGCCTCGTCGAGGTCGTGCGTCGTCAGCAGGATCGTGGTGTCCTCCAGGTCGGACAGACGGTGCACCAGATCATGGAAGCCACGCCGTGCCACCGGGTCCAGGCCCGCGGTCGGTTCGTCGAGGAACAGCACCTGCGGGCGGCCGATGATGCCGATCGCGACGTCCAGCCGCCGGCGTTCGCCGCCGGACAGGCTGGCGATCCTCGCTGACGCACGGTCACCGAGCCCGACCGTCTCGATCAGCTCGTCTACGTCGCGGGGGCGTGGGCGCTGCGGGGTCGAAAACGGCGCGTAGTAGCGGCCCAGGTGGCGCAGCAGTTCGCGGATCTTCCATTTGCCGTGGTCGCGCCAGGACTGCAGCACGATCCCGACACCCGCCCGCCAATGCTCCCCGGCCCGGGCCGGGTCCACCCCGAGCACGCTGACCTCCCCGCCGGAGCGCATCCGGAAGCCTTCCAGGATCTCGATGGTGGTGGTCTTCCCGGCCCCGTTGGGTCCGAGCAGGACGAGCACCTCGCCGCGGGTCGCGGTGAAGTCGATCCCCTCGAGCACATCCACCGATCCGTACCGCATCCGCAGGTCACGAACGTTGATCACCTCGGCCTCACCCGCTGGCTCGGGGTTCTCCTGCCAGCCGTCCCGCCCGGTCACCACAGCCATCCGCGTGCCTTTCTCCTTCCGATCCCTCGATCGGAAAATAGCATGTCTACTATCAAAGGTGACAGCTGTGCTTCCGGCGCGTGTCCGCGAGGATCGAGGCATGAAGGGGATCGAAGAGTTCGACTACGTCGTCGTCGGCGGTGGCTCGGCGGGGTGTGTCCTTGCGGCCCGGCTGTCGGAGCATCCGTCGGTCACAGTTTGCCTGGTCGAGGCGGGTCCGTCCGACGTCGACGACCCGAAAATCCTGCGGCTGGAGCAGTGGGTGCACCTGCTCGGTTCGGGCTACGACTGGGACTACCCGATCGAGCCCCAAGAAAAGGGCAACAGCTTCCTGCGGCACTCCCGGGCCAAGGTCCTCGGTGGCTGCTCGTCGCACAACTCCTGCATCGCTTTCTGGCCCCCTCGCGAGGATCTCGACGAGTGGGCGGCCATGGGGTGCGAGGGGTGGAGCGCCGACGAGTGCTGGCCGCTGCTCAAGCGGCTGGAGAGTAACGACGGCCCGGGCGACCACCACGGCCGATCGGGCCCGGTGACGCTGCGGCAGATCCCGCCGCACGACCCGTGCGGTGTCGCCGTGCTGCAGGCCGCGGCCCAGGTCGGCCTACCCACCGTGCGCTTCAACGAGGGCGTCACTAATACCGAAGGCGCGGGCTTCTTCCAGATCAACGCCGACGACGACAACACCCGCATGTCCTCCTCCCGCGCGTACCTGCACCCGATCATGGGCCGGCGGCGCAACCTCGCCGTCCGCACCGGCGCCTGGGCCAAGCAGGTGCTCTTCGACGCGGACAAGCGGGCGACCGGGGTGGCCTACCTCGACTCCACGAACTTCCAGCACGACACCGTGAAGGTCCGGCGTGAGGTGGTCCTCTGCGCCGGGGCGATCGACACCCCCAAGCTGCTCATGCTGTCGGGCATCGGACCAGCCGAGCACCTGCGTGGCGTCGGCATCGAGGTCCTGGTGGACAGCCCCGGCGTCGGGTGCAACCTGGACGACCACGTCGAGGGCCTGGTGATGTGGGATGCCTCGCAGCCGATGGTCACCCGCTCCACACAGTGGTGGGAGATCGGCCTATTCACCCGGACTGAACCGGGCCTCGATCGGCCTGACCTGATGATGCATTACGGCTCGGTGCCGTTTGACCTGAACACCGTGCGCTGGGGCTATCCGACCACGTCGAACGGTTTCTGCCTGACGCCTAACGTCACCCGCGGCCGGTCCCGTGGGACGGTCCGGCTCCGCACGCGTGACTTCCGGGACCGCGCCGCGGTGGACCCGCGCTACTTCACCGACCCCGACGGTCACGACATTCGTGTGCTGCTCGCGGGGATCACACTCGCGCGCAGGATCGCCGAGCAGCCGGCCTTGCGGGGTTGGATCGAACGCGAACTGGCACCCGGCCCGGACGCCGTCACTGATGACGAGCTCACCGACTACGTCCGCAAGACCCACAACACCGTCTACCACCTCGCGGGCACGGCCAGCATGGGTGCGGCGGACGACCCGCATGCCGTGGTCGACCCGCGGCTGCGGGTCAAGGGGGTGACCGGGCTGCGGGTCGCCGACGGCTCCATCATGCCTTTCCTACCGGCCGTCAACCCGAATATCACCACGATGATGATCGGGGAGAAGGCCAGCGATCTCCTCGCCGAGGACGCGCGTCAGCCCCGTGCCTGAAGTGCTGCGACGAGGCGGTCCACCGCAGTGCCCAGACCCCATTTCCGCTGCAGCGACACCAGCGCACCGGGGTCGGCCGGGGCCGAGGGCAGCGTGTCGTCGCGGTCCTGATGCACCGGGGCGTCGGTAGCCACCCGCACCACGGTGGGGGCTACCTCCAAGTAACGCCGGGCGGCGCGCAGCTTGACCCGCAGCCCCGGAGCGATCGTCGATTGTGGATCGTCGAGCGCCGCGACCAGGCCTTCCACCGAGCCGAACCGGCTGATCAGGGTGGCCGCGGTCTTCTCGCCGATTCCCGGCACCCCGGGCAGCCCGTCGGACGGGTCGCCGCGCAGTGCAGCCAGGTCCGCGTAGGCCGGCCCGGCGCCGGTTTCGGGCAGCCCGTAGCGGCTCGCGAGCTCGGCGGGGCCGATCACCTCCGCCTTGGCCAGCCCCCGCCCGATGTAGACCACCCGCACCGGTGTGGGCTCGGTGCGCACCACCTGGAACAGGTCCCGGTCACCGCTGACCACCTCCACCGGGTCGCGGCGCTGCGCTGCGGCCAGCGCGCCGATCACGTCATCGGCCTCGTACCCTTCCGCGCCGGCGGTGGCCAAGCCGGCGGCGGCCAGTAGCGCGAGGATCAACGGGACCTGTGGGCTCAGGGTGTCCGGCACCTCCTCGACGTCCGTAACGCCGGGCCCGGTCTCCTGCGCGACCCGGTGCGCCTTGTAAGACGGGATCGCGGCGACCCGGAAGGCCGGCCGCCAGTCCAGGTCCAGGCAGGCGACCAGCCGGGACGGGCGACGCAGCTCGATCAGTCGGGCGACCATGTCGGTGAAGCCCCGCACCGCGTTCACCGGGGTGCCGTCTGGAGCGGTGATCGACTCCGGAACCCCGTAGTAGGCCCGGAAATACAGGCTCGCGGCATCGAGCAGCAGCAGGGGTGCAGTCATGAGCGCAGAGCCTGCCAGCTCCCGGTCCGGATCGGTCCTAAGCTTTGGGTATGCCCGACCCACTCGACACCCTCACCTCCCGGCTGGCCCGGGCGCGCCACGCCACCCAGGTCGCCGGCCTGGACGCGCTGCTGGTCACCCCGAGTTCGGACCTGCGCTACCTGCTGGGGGTGGCCGGCCAAACCCATGAGCGGCTGACCTGCCTGGTGTTGCCCGCTGACAGTGACCCCGTGCTGGTGGTCCCGGCGCTGGAACGGCCCGGCCTGGACGGCACCCCCGTGCTCCGGCTCGGGCTGGAGATCGCCGAGTGGCCAGACGGTGACGACCCATACGCCCTGGTAGCCGACCTGTTGCGGGGCCCCGGCCGGCCACCGGCGCGCGCCGCGGTGGCCGACTCGATGCCTGCGGCGCACGTGCTGCGGCTGCGGGCCGCACTGCCGGCCTGCGAGCAGGAGCTGGCGTCGACGGTGCTGCGGCAACTGCGGATGCGCAAGGACGCCGCCGAGATCGCCGCGCTGGCCGCCGCCGGCCAGGCCATCGACCGGGTGCACGCCCGGATGGGGGAGTGGCTGCGGGTCGGGCGTACTGAGGCGCAGGTCGGTGCCGATGTGGCCGCCGGGATCGTCGCGGAGGGGCACACCGCGGCGGCGTTCGTCATCGTCGGTTCCGGCCCGCACGGCGCAAGCCCGCACCACGACGTGTCCGACCGGGTGGTGCAGCCCGGGGATGTGGTGGTGGTCGACATCGGCGGCCCGACCCCGGAGGGTTACTTCTCCGACTGCACTCGCACCTACAGCCTGGGCGAGCCGGTCGACACCGACGTCGCCGTGACCTACGCGGTGCTGCAGGCCGCACAGGACGCTGCGATAGCGGCGGTCGCGCCCGGGATGACTGCGGAGCAGGTGGACGCCGCGGCCCGAGTCCCGATCACCGACGCGGGTTTCGGCGAGCGGTTCATTCACCGGACCGGGCACGGGATCGGCCTTGAGGTGCACGAGGAGCCCTACATCGTGGTGGGCAACGACCTGGTGCTGGAACCGGGGATGGCGTTCAGCGTCGAGCCGGGCATCTACCTGCCCGGCCGTTGGGGTGCCCGAATCGAGGACATCGTGGTGGTCACCGAGAACGGCGCTACCCGGCTCAACCACCGACCGCGCGAGCTCGCGACATTACCGGCATGACGACGCACGCGGCGGTCCGCTGTGGCGACCAGCACGATCTGTCGCTGGATGTTACCTGATTCACAAGCGCGCAACGGATTATTAACACGTCATGGCGATTGGTTACATGCAATAAGCTGCGACGTAACGACTGGATCCCTTAATCTGGAAAAGGTGATCGATGGGCTTGCCTTGGCGCGCGGTCACCCAGGAAAGCGCCATCTCAGTGACGAGAGCCGTGCGGTCGACCTCCAATCGCGGCCAGCGTCATCAGTCCGCCGCAGCCGCGGAAATGCAGAGATGGGAACAGGTCATGACGATCAGCAATGAGACTGCGGAAGCACGAGAGCTTGAGTACGACCTCCTGGTGACCCCGGAATTCGCTCCGCTCGCTGAATTCGCTGGGTTTGGAGCGTACGAAGTGGTGGCCGTTCAAGAGACCGGTAAAGCGATTTCGGGTTTCACCGATGATATCGCAGAGGCAATATCCGAGTACCTTATGACGCGCCCGGAATCTGCTCCGCTGATGAGTGGATCGGACCCGCCGGTCAACCCGCTACTGATAAAGGAGTGGCTGGACAGAACGATATCCGGGCCGTTCGACGGTGAGCTGTCTGCCTTCCTCCGGGAGGTCAGTCACGTCGAGGGGAAGGGGGTAACCTTTCCGGGTGTCCAGGTGCCGCTCCCACCCCAGCTGATTCTGGCTCTCACTGCGTGGGTACAGGGAAAGATCCTCGAGGTCCTGGGCGAGACCTGCGACGTCGCCACTGTCTCGGCGGCCGGGGGAGCATGGATGAACCAGTTCATGCTGCAGCTCGGGATCATCCTTGAACCTAGCCTGGCGCAACCGGAAGGCCCCCTTGGCCATCACGAGGCCGCCGGGTTTCATCCCTACGCGGAGTTCGCGGGGTTTGGCGCCAAGGAGGCATATATTCTCCGCAAGACCGGCCCGCTACTGGAACCAGCGGCCGGTGGCGTGATCACTCTTGCTTATGATTATCTGCTCTCCCGCCCAGAATCGGCCGGATACTTCCAGGACGCCTCTCATCTCGCGCAGCGTAAGATGACACTCAAGACGTGGTGGTCCAGGAGCACGACGAAGCCGATGAACGGCGAGTTCCACGCCTATATGTCCAGGGTGGCCGATGCCCATGTCAAGGGCGGTGGGACGCATCCCCACGTCGTCATCCCGGCTGATCTGACCATTGCCCTCATGGGGTGGGTCGAGATGAGAGTCATGACGGCGTTGAACACCATCGCGCCAGGGGACGACGGTGAGTATGTCTTCGGGATGACTCCTGAGCCGGCAGCGGCCGCAGCGATGGGTCAGGCATGGATGCGGATGCTGACCCTGCAGCTGGGAATCCTCCTCAAGCCTTACCTGGAATCGCCCGCCGCGCCTGCGGTCACCTGACGACGTCCACCCACCGGCGGCTGGCTGACGCCGAGCTCGTGTAGCGCCTTGACCTCTACCTGGGTCGAGGTTGCAGGCTGGTCGCCATGAGCGCGGGGACTGACGCCGGATCCGTGGCCCCGGTTCGCCCGGAGCTGTTCGGTCCGGGCCGCCGTAAGACCACAGTTGGCCTGCTTCTGCTGATCAGCATGGTGGCGTTCGAGGCAATGGGCGTGGGCACCGCAATGCCGGCCCTGGTAGCCGACCTTGGCGCGCTGCCCCTGTACGCCTGGCCGTTCGTGGCGTTCATGGCGGCCGGTGTGTTCGGCACCGTGCTTGGCGGGCGGTGGTGCGACCTGGCCGGGCCGAGGATCCCGTTGGTGGCGGCCCCGGTGCTGTTCGGGGCGGGCCTGCTGGTCGCGGGCACTGCGGCCGGCATGTCGCAGCTACTGGTGGGGCGGGTGCTGCAGGGTCTGGGCGCCGGCTGCCTGACGGTGGCGGTCTACGTGCTCATCTCGATGGTCTACCCCGAGCGGGCCCGTCCCGCCGTCTTCGGGCTGATGTCCTCGGCGTGGGTGCTGCCCTCGCTGATCGGACCGCCGGTCGCCGGGGTGGTGACCGAACGGCTGTCCTGGCACTGGGTGTTCCTCGGCCTGGTGCCGGTGGTGGTGCTCGCGGTCGGGCTGGTGGTGCCCTCGGTGCGCCGGCTCGG